>JANOOO010000270.1:0-1951 GCA_031421375.1 Polaromonas sp. | reverse complement strand
GTTCACCAACCCGGGCAAATTCAATGCGATGACGGTGCAGATGTGGGACGACTTGCCGGCCTGCATTGCCGGGCTGGATGCCGACGCCGACATCCGGGTCATCGTGCTCAGTGGAGACGGCGACAAGGCCTTTGTCTCGGGCGCCGACATTTCACAGTTCGAATCCGGGCGCAGCGATGCAGCGGCGCAGCAGCGCTACGTCGTGTCGGGGATGCGGCCTACCACGCACCGGCGCGGGCCAGCAAGCCGGTGGTCGCGCAAATTCGCAGCATCTGCATTGCCGGCGGGCTTGGGCTGGCGGGGGGTTGCGACATCCGCATCTGCGCCGACGACGCGCGGCATCGCATGCCGGCGGGCCGGCTCGGTCTGGGTTCCGACCAGGTCGGCGTGCGCAGCTTCGCTGATTTGATCGGCGTGCAAAACACCTATGACATTTTTTACTCGATGCGCGTCTTCGGTGCCGACGAAGCACTGCGCATGGGCCAGCTCGGGTCCACTTCCATGGGGCTTGCTCCCTCCCCCCGGACATAAGGGCTAACTTGCAGGAGTCTGCTTCTTTTTCCCTCTCCCGCTGGCGGGAGAGGGTGAGGGTGAGGGTGGGAAGATCGGGCACTCACACTTGCAAAGGGAGCCGGAGATCCCTCACCCCAGCCCTCTCCCGAAGGGAGAGGGCGCCAGAAAAGACGCTAAAAGACGCTAAAAGACGTTAAGTTAGCGCACATGCCCCTTCCCGGGGGGCAGAGGTGGGGCAGTTCGGGCGCAATTGATCGAAAACCGGAGCGTACACGTCGAGCCCCCATCCCACCCTTCCCCCGAAGAGGAAGGAGCCGAACGGGCACATTCGCACCTAAATACAAACCGAACTGAGTCCCAACGCAAGTCTGGGTCTAATCGGCCTACAGCCCAGCAACAGCGGGCGCAAGTAGCTCCTAAGTTAATAGCAACTGTAGCCCCGTCAAGGACTCAATCGAGTAGCGCATCGACCTTGCTGGTCAGCGCGGCGGTGTCGAAAGGCTTGGTCAGCACGTGCATGCCCGTTTCCAGGCAGCTTACAGTGGCCGTTCGACGCCAGGATGCGGTTTTCAAAGCGTGTCGGCTGGCCGGACTGGCTCATCGCCGTCAACGCAGCAACCGTCTTCACGACATCGTCCGGGTGAATGATGTCGGCATAAGGGCGAGTCAGCAGCTCGCGCTGCGAATAGCCGAGAGCCTGGCTCCAGGCCGGGTTCACGGCCGACAAGGTGCCTGCGTAGTCGGCGCGCGCCAGCATGTCTTCGGACAGCGCCCAAAGCCGGTCGCGCTCTTCTTCGGCGGTCTTTTGCGAGCTGATGTCGCGCGCGCTGCAGGCGAATTTGCCGTTATCGGCGACCGCCACCCACGACAGCCAACGGTAACCGCCGTCCTTGCAGCGATAGCGGTTCTCGAACCACAAAACCGGCTGGCCCTGACTGAGCTGCTCGAACGCGTCGGCGCTGGCCCGCAGGTCGTCGGGGTGAAGAAGGGCCGTGTAGGTGCGGCTTTTCATCTCGGTTTCGGACCAGTCCAGTGACCGAGTCCAGGCGGGGTTGACGTTGTCGAAATACTGGCTGGGATTGAGGGTGGCCAGCAGGTCGGTGGTGGTGAGCCAGTTTGGTGGCCGGTTCGCGCTCGGGTCGGGCATAAGCGCGGCAACTGGCGAGTGATGTTGAGCTTGACTCATGGTGGACCAATCCAGGGCGAGCGGTGTCCGCTCATCGCTTGTTGCCCGTTCCTCGACTGCGCTGGCAGGTTTGGAAGTGCATCAAACCGCAGGGTGAAGCAACATGCTGCACGGACTATCCCGGTTGCCGCCGTGTACGGTCGTCAGCCCGCGCGGCGGGCGAAGGTCAGAAAAATTCGCCGCGCCGCGTCACCGTCTGCCTGTCGCGCAAGCAGCGCGACTGGCCCCACCCCGGCTGCACAGTCAGCCAGA
>JANOOO010000269.1:0-2222 GCA_031421375.1 Polaromonas sp. | reverse complement strand
TGCGCCTGCACGCGCGGCGTGCCGGCCTGGCTGTACCAGCGTTTGAATTGCGGCAGCAGCAGCGCCAGGTCGGAGCTCGGGTTGGCATCGGCAATCGCCTGCGCAAAGTCGTCGCAGGTCACGGCCTGGCCGTCGTGGCGCGCGAAGTAGAGCGTCATGCCTTTGGCGAAACCTTCGCGGCCGACCAGCGTCTGCATCATGCGAACGACTTCTGCGCCTTTTTCATAGATGGTGACGGTGTAGAAGTTGCTGATCTCGATGTAGCTGTCGGGCCGCACCGGGTGCGCCATCGGGCCGGCGTCTTCGGGGAACTGCGCGCTGCGCAGCATGCGCACGTCTTCGATGCGCTTGACGGCGCGCGCCGACGATTCCGCGCACAAGTCCTGTGAAAACTCCTGATCGCGAAACACCGTCAAGCCTTCTTTGAGTGAGAGCTGAAACCAGTCGCGGCAGGTGATGCGGTTGCCGGTCCAGTTGTGAAAGTACTCGTGGCCGACCACGCTTTCAATGTTCGCGTAATCGGTGTCGGTTGCAGTCGCTTGACTCGCCAGAACGTACTTGGTGTTGAAGATGTTCAGGCCCTTGTTTTCCATCGCACCCATGTTGAAGTCGCTGGTGGCGACGATCATGAAGCGCTCCAGGTCCAGGCTCAGGCCGAAGCGTGCCTCGTCCCACGCCACCGAATGCATCAGCGAATTCATCGCGTGCCCGGTCTTGTCGAGGTCGCCGGGCCGAACATAGACCTGCAGCAAGTGCTCTTTGCCGGCGCGCGAGGTGATGCGCTGCTCACGCGCCACCAGCTGGCCCGCGACCAGCGCAAACAGGTAGGCCGGTTTTTTATGCGGATCGACCCATTTGGCGAAGTGCCGGCCACCTTCAAGCTCGCCCTGCTCAACCAGGTTGCCGTTGGACAGCAGCACTGGGTACTTCGCCTTGTCGGCGCGCAGCGTGACGCTGTAGCTGGCCATCACATCGGGCCGGTCCAGAAAGTAGGTGATGCGGCGAAAGCCTTCTGCCTCGCATTGCGTAAAAAATGAATCGTTGCTGACGTACAGGCCCATCAGCTTGGTGTTTTTGGCGGGCGCACAGGTGGTGAAAATCTCTAACTCGAAGCTATCGGGCAGGTTGTCGAGCACCAGCGTGTTGCCTTCCATGCGAAACGACGCGCCCTGGCCGTTGACCAGCACGCGCGACAAATTGAGATCTTCGCCGTCCAGCCTGAGCGCCTGCAGCGATACATCGGCATTGCGCCGCAGCGTCATTTTGTTGAGCACGCGGGTCTTGACCGGGTCGAGGTCGAAGCAAAGATTGACGGTGTCGATCCAGTAAGCGGGGGCGACGTAATTGGCGCGCAAAACGAGGGGCGTGGAGCCTTCGCGGTACATAGCGGGTCTTTCTGTTGGATGGGTTCAAACGAGGTTTGACCGGATGGTCATGGACTTGATTTCTACTTAACTCAAGTCCAGAGTCTGCAGGCCCAGCTCCGACGAGGCACGAATCAATTGGCGGTCTGCCGAAACCATCATCGCGCAGTTCGCGGTTTTCGCGCATGCCAGATGGAGCGCGTCGAGCGTGCCAAGCTGTGTGGCAAGTTGATCGATCAATTCTCCGGCATAGGTAAAGACCGCCTCAGAAATTCCTTGGAAGTGCCAGGTTCCCTGAGCCAGTTCGATCAAAACCTGGTTGTAGGCCTGCTTGCAGGTCTTCATGCTGATTTGTTGTTTGGGGTTCGGGTCGTTGCGCCTGCGTTTGAGCACAGCCTTTAGCTCCGTCAAAGACAGGTTGGAGAGTACGCAGCGGTGCGAGCCCTGCATTAAAAAAGTTTCGACATCCTCACTGCGAGCCTCCGAGACAAAGCGTTTAATCAACGCGCTGGTGTCCACATAGGCGAGTACAAGGCTCATGTCCCGCGCCGGTCACGATCCTCACGGATCAGCACTTCGCTGGCAATGTCCATCGTCGGGGATTGCGCCCGTAACCACGCCAAAGACTGCAATTTGGGCGGACCCGTCATGGGCAAAATACGCGCAATCGGCTCCCCATTGGAAACAAGCACCAACTCATGCTCGCGCTCAAGCGTCTCGCGCAAGTATGGAATGGTGTTGCGAAGCTCGCGGACATTGATGGTTTGCATGGAGACTCCTCTAGGTGACACGATTATAACTAATGTGTCACGGTCGGGGTTCTCAGAACAGGCGAGCGAGGAGCCCGAGGCTACTGCC
>JANOOO010000268.1:0-2355 GCA_031421375.1 Polaromonas sp. | reverse complement strand
AAAAATGTCCCGTTTTCAAGTGAAAAAAGTCGCCGTGCTTGGCGCGGGCGTGATGGGTGCGCAGATTGCCGCGCACCTGGTCAATTGCCGGGTGCCGGTGGTGCTGTTTGACTTGCCTGCAAAAGAGGGCGAAAAAAATGGCATCGTCGCCAAAGCCATCGAGGGCCTGAAAAAGCTCAAGCCCGCGCCACTCGGTGCGCTTGAAGACGCGGCGCTGATTGAACAGGCGAACTACGACGACAACCTTGATTTGCTCAAGGAGTGCGATCTCATCATCGAGGCGATTGCCGAGCGCATGGACTGGAAGACTGCGCTGTATGAAAAGATCGCGCCCTTCATCGGCGCGCGCAGCATCATCGCCAGCAACACGTCTGGTTTGTCGATCACGCAATTGAGCCAGGCGCTGCCTGAATCACTCAAGCCGCGCTTTTGCGGCATCCACTTCTTCAACCCGCCGCGCTACATGACGCTGGTCGAGCTGATCAACACGCCGACCACCGAGCCGGCGGTGCTCGACGAACTCGAAGCATTCGTGACCACCACGCTCGGCAAGGGCGTGGTTCGTGCGCTTGACACGCCCAACTTCATCGCCAATCGCGTCGGCATCGCCGGCATGCTGGCGACCATCAAACAGGCTGAAAATTTCGGCCTCAGTTATGACGTGGTCGATGACCTGACCGGCAAGAAGCTGGGCCGCGCCAGCTCGGGCACCTTCCGCACGGCTGATGTGGTCGGGCTCGACACGATGGCGCATGTCATCAAAACGCTGCAGGACAATTTCGGGCCGGGCAAGGCCGACGACCCGTTTGCTGACCTATACGCCACGCCTGCGGTGCTCGCCAAGCTGCTTGATGCGAAATCCCTGGGACAGAAGACTGGCGCGGGTTTCTACAAAAAGGTGGGCCGCGACATTCAGCGTCTCGACCCCAAGAGCATGGAATACGTCGAAGGCGGAGCCAGGGCCAACGAGGTGGTAGGCCGCATGCTAAAACGGCCGGCCGCCGAGCGCCTGAAGCTGCTGCGCGAAGCTGAGGGAGCCGAGCCGCGCTTTGTGTGGGCCGTGCTGCGCGACCAGATGCATTACGCCGCCGTGCATCTGGCCAGCATCGCCGAGTCTGCGCGCGACATCGATCTGGCGATGCGCTGGGGTTTCGGCGCAGCCCAAGGCCCGTTCGAGCTGTGGCAGCAGGCCGGCTGGTTGCAGGTGGCGGGCTGGATTCGCGACGACATCGCAGCCGGCAAGGCGCTATCGAGTGCGCCGCTGCCTGATTGGGTATTCACCGGGCCGGTGGCTGACGCGGGTGGCGTACACACGCCGCAAGGCTCGTGGAGTGCATTCAGCCAGAAGTTTGTGATGCGGCGCGCGCTGCCGGTGTACGCACGCCAGCATTTTCGTGAGGACGTGTTGGGGTCTGACGCCGCTTCGTTTGAAAGCGCGGGCACCACGGTTTATGAAGACCAGGCGATACGGCTCTGGACGCTTGAGGGGCACCGGGGCGAGGTCGGCGACGTGCTGATCGCCAGCATCAAAACCAAAATGCACGCCATCAGCCCCGACGTGGCCGAGGGCCTGGCGCGGGCGGTTGAGCTGGCCGAAGCCGACTACAAGGGCCTGGTGATCTGGTCGGGCGACGAGATGTTTTCAGCCGGTGCCGATCTGCAGGCCATGCTGCCGGCCTTCATGATCGGCGGCGTGTCGGCAGTCGAGGGGGCCGAGGCCGAGCTGCAGGCCGTGATGCTCAAACTGCGCTATGCCGCAGTGCCGGTCGTGTCGGCGATACGCGGCATCGCACTGGGTGGCGGCTGTGAGCTGGCGCTTTATTCGGCGCGCCGCGTGGCGGCGATGGAAAGCTACATGGGTCTGGTCGAAGTCGGAGTCGGACTGGTCCCCGGTGCTGGAGGGCTGGCCGCGATTGCACGGCGCGCTGCCGAAAACGCGTTGAGATCGACCAACAAAGACTTGCTGCCTTTCCTCACCGAAGGCTTCACCGCCGCCGCGATGGCAACAGTCGGCACCAGTGCGCTCGAAAGCCGCAAGCTGGGCTACCTGCTCGATAGCGATGTGATCGTGCCGAACAAGGATGAGCTGCTGTTCGTCGCGCTCAGCGAGGCGCGGGCGATGTTTGCTGCGGGCTACCGCGCACCGCAGCGCAGGCTGTTTGCCGTGGCCGGGCGCAGCGCCATCGCCACCTTCAAGGGCCAGCTCGTCAACATGCGTGATGGCGGCTTCATCAGCGCTCACGACTTCCACATCGCCAGCCTGATTGCCGACGTGGTGTGCGGCGGCGAGGTCGATGCGGGCACGCTGGTGAGTGAGGAGTATTTGATGACGCTGGAGCGCAAGGCGTTTTGCTC
>JANOOO010000267.1:0-6025 GCA_031421375.1 Polaromonas sp. | reverse complement strand
TCCCGGTCGCTGCGCGCAATGGAGGTTCTATGGATGTCGTCCGTAATTTTCTGACACGTTACGAGCAGACGCGCGAGCAGGAGATGTCAATCGAGGAGTACCTCGAAGCCTGCAAGCGTGACCCTCTCGTCTATGCCATCGCGCCTGAGCGCATGCTTGCCGCCATTGGTGAGCCGGAGATGCTTGACACGCGGCATGACCAACGCCTGTCGCGCCTGTTCGGCAACAAGGTCATCAAGATTTATCCGGCATTTCGGGACTTTTACGGGCTTGAAGACCCAATCGAGCAGGTCGTCTCCTACTTCCGCCATGCAGCGCAGGGGCTCGAAGAAAGAAAACAAATCCTCTATCTGCTCGGCCCGGTCGGCGGCGGCAAATCGTCAATCGCCGAGCGCCTGAAGCAGTTGATGGAGCAGGTGCCGTTTTATGCGCTGAAGGGCTCGCCGATCAATGAGTCGCCACTGGGGCTTTTCAGCAATAGCGAAGACGCACCGACGCTGCAGGCTCAGTACGGCATCGCGCCGCGCTACCTGCAGCGCATCATGTCCCCCTGGGCTGTCAAGCGTCTTGAAGAATTCGGCGGCGACATCCGCCAGTTCCGCGTTGTTAAACGCTTTCCCTCAGTGCTTAAACAGCTCGCCATTGCCAAAACCGAGCCGGGTGACGAGAACAACCAGGACATTTCCTCGCTGGTCGGCAAGATCGACATTCGCAAGTTAGAGACTTTTTCGCAAGACGACCCCGACGCCTACAGCTACTCGGGCGGTCTGTGCCTGGCGAATCAGGGCCTGCTCGAATTCGTCGAGATGTTCAAGGCTCCGATCAAGGTTTTGCATCCGCTGCTCACGGCCACGCAAGAGGGTAACTTCAAGGGCACCGAAGGCTTCGGTGCGATTCCGTTCGACGGCATCGTCATGGCGCACTCGAACGAAAGTGAATGGAAAGCCTTCAAGAACAACAAGAACAACGAGGCGTTTCTCGACAGGATTTACATCGTCAAGGTGCCCTACTGCCTGCGCGTGTCGGAAGAGGTGAAAATTTACGAGAAGCTGATTCGCAACTCGTCATTGACCAACGCGATTTGCGCTCCCGGAACGCTGAAAATGATGGCGCAGTTCTGCGTGTTGACCCGGCTCAAAGAGCCCGAGAACTCCAGCCTTTTCAGCAAGCTGCAGGTGTATGACGGCGAAAACCTCAAAGACACCGACCCGAAAGCCAAGAGCTTCCAGGAATACCGCGACTACGCTGGCGTTGACGAGGGCATGACCGGCATCTCGACGCGCTTTGCCTTCAAGATCGTATCCAAGGTATTCAACTTTGACTCTACTGAGATCGCCGCGAATCCGGTTCACCTGATGTATGTGCTGGAGCAGCAAATCGAGCGCGAGCAGTTCGCGCCCGAGGTCGAACAAAAGTACCTGGCCTTCATCAAGGAGGTGCTGGCGGCGCGTTATGCCGAATTCATCGGTAAGGAGATTCAGACCGCGTACCTGGAGTCCTACTCCGAGTACGGCCAGAACATTTTTGACCGCTACGTGACCTACGCCGATTTCTGGATTCAGGATCAGGAGTACCGCGACACCGACACCGGCGAGAGCTTTGACCGCTCCTCGCTGAATGCCGAGCTTGAGAAAATTGAGAAGCCGGCCGGCATCAGCAACCCCAAAGACTTTCGCAACGAGATCGTCAATTTTGTGCTGCGGGCGCGGGCCAGCAACGCAGGCAAAAATCCGCTGTGGACCAGCTATGAAAAGCTGCGCACGGTGATCGAGAAAAAAATGTTTTCGAATACCGAAGACCTGTTGCCGGTGATTTCGTTCAACGCCAAGGCCAGCGCCGACGAGCAGCAAAAGCATCAGGATTTTGTCAATCGCATGGTGGACAAGGGTTACACGACCCGGCAGGTGCGCCTTTTGTGCGACTGGTATCTGCGCGTTCGCAAAAGCGCCTGACAACGGGTGTTGCAAGGTAGCGGCCCGCAGCGGGCTTAACAAAGGTTTGCATGCTCCAGCAAGTCATTGACAGGCGCTTATCGGGGAAAAACAAGTCCATCGGCAATCGTGAGCGTTTCTTGCGCCGTTTTCGCGGGCAGATACGCGAGGCGGTGCGCCGGGCGGTCGATGGCCGCAGCATTGCCGACATGGAGCAGGGTCAGGACATCACACTGCCCCGGCGCGACATGTCGGAGCCGGTGATCAGTCATGGCAACGGTGGCTTGCGTGAAACGGTTCACCCCGGCAACCGCGAGTACGTTCGCGGCGACCGCATTGAGCGTCCGCTGGGCGGGGCAGGCGGGCCGGGCGGTGGGGCCAGCGCCGACGGCCAGGGCGAAGACGACTTCGTCTTTCGCATCACGCGTGAAGAATTCATGCAGTATTTCTTTGACGATCTGGCGCTGCCGAATTTGATTCGCACACAGCTGTTGCCCGACGCGCCCGAGTGGAAGTTCAACCGGGCCGGTTTTGTCTCGGAGGGCACACCGACGAATCTGCACGTCGTGCGCTCGATGCGCGTGGCGCTGAGCAGGCGCATCGCGCTTGGTGGCGACGGCGCTGCGCGCTTGCGCGAACTCGAAGCCGAGTTGGCCAAGGCGCTGGCTGACGAGCCGACCGTTCCCGATTCGATTGCGGCCTTGAAGCTGGAGATCGAAACGTTGCGCGGCGTAACCCGACGAATTCCGTTTTTTGACCCTTTCGACCTGCGCTACCGCAACCGCGTCAAGGTGCCGGTGCCGACGGCCAAGGCCGCGATGTTTTGTTTGATGGATGTCTCGGGCTCGATGGACGAGGCCCGAAAGGACATTGCCAAGCGCTTTTTCATCTTGCTGTATTTGTTTTTACGGCGGCACTACGAGCGCACTGACGTGATCTTCATCCGTCACCATACGCAGGCCACCGAAGTGTCTGAAGAAGAATTTTTCCAGTCCACCGAAACAGGCGGCACAGTGGTGTCGAGCGCGCTGACTTTGATGCACCAGATCATCGAGGCGCGCTACCCGCCGTCGGAGTGGAATATCTACGGTGCCCAGGCGTCCGACGGTGACAACTGGCACCACGACTCCAGCAAATGCCGCGAGCTGCTGACCGGCAAACTGTTGCCCTTGTCGCGCTACTTTGCTTATGTGCAAGTCGCTGAAGAAGATCAAAATTTGTGGAATGAGTACAGCGCAGTTGCGGCGGGGCATGCCAACTTTGCCATCCGCAAGATCAGTTCGGTTTCTGATATTTACCCGGTCTTCCGGGATTTGTTCAAGAAGGCGGGGACAGCATGAGCGAGATTTATGGGCCTGAGGCCCCGAGCCCCGTTGACCTTGAAAAATTTGGCAAGCCCAAGTCGGGCTTGTCGGATACGCCGCCCCGCCGCGAGCGCCTGCCAAGTCCGTCCGACTGGTCAATCGAGTTGATCGAGGCATATCACACCGAAATTGCGCGAACCGCCCGCGCTTTTGGCCTTGACACCTACCCGGTGCAACTCGAAGTCATCACGGCCGAACAAATGATTGATGCCTATGCGTCGATCGGCATGCCGGTGAACTACCGCCACTGGTCGTTCGGCAAGCAGTTCATCGCCACAGAGAAAAGCTACCGGCGCGGCCAGATGGGCCTAGCCTATGAGATTGTCATCAACTCTGACCCCTGCATCGCCTACCTGATGGAAGAAAACACCATGCCAATGCAGGCACTGGTGATTGCGCATGCCTGCTACGGGCACAACTCGTTTTTCAAGGGCAACTATCTGTTTCGCATGTGGACCGATGCCGGCTCCATCATCGATTACCTGGTCTATGCCCGCGACTACATCGCCGAGTGTGAAGAGACCCACGGCTGGGAGGCGGTCGAGCAAATGCTTGACTCTTGTCACGCGCTGATGAGCCACGGCGTGGACCGCTATCGGCGGTCGCAAAAGCTCTCGCTCGCGCAGGAAGAAGCGCGGCGCAAAGACCGCGAAATTTATCAGCAGCAGCAGGTCAATGATTTGTGGCGAACCCTGCCCAAACAAAACGTCAAACACGTCGAGAAAACGGCGCGGCGCTTTCCGGCTGAGCCACAAGAAAACCTGCTCTATTTCATCGAAAAAAACGCGCCGTTGTTAGAACCCTGGCAGCGTGAGCTGGTGCGCATTGCGCGCAAGGTGGCGCAGTACTTTTACCCGCAGCGACAAACGCAGGTGATGAATGAGGGCTGGGCGACCTTTTGGCATTACACGCTGCTCAATTCGATGTATGACGAGGGTTTGCTGACCGACGGCTTCATGATGGAGTCGCTGCAGTCGCACACCAACGTGATTTTTCAGCCGCCGGTCACGCACCGGGGCTACAGCGGCATCAACCCCTATGCGCTGGGTTTTGCGATGTTCAGCGACATCAAGCGAATCTGCCAGGAGCCGACCGACGAAGACCGGCAGTGGTTCCCGGACATTGCGGGCTCCGACTGGAAAAAAACGCTGGACCACGCGATGCGCCACTTCCGCGACGAGAGCTTTATCAGCCAGTACCTGTCTCCGCACCTGATGCGCGAGATGCGCTTGTTTTCGGTGGTGGATGATTCAAGCAAGCTGGAGCTTGAAGTCAGCGCGATTCACGAGGAGTCAGGCTACCGGCAGGTGCGCGAGGCGCTGTCGCGCCAGCACGACCTGAACCAGCGTGAGCCCAATATTCAGGTGTGGAATGTCGATGTGCGCGGCGACCGAACCTTGACGCTGCGCCACCTGCGCCACAACGACAGGCCGCTTTCCGACGACGTGCAGGAAGTCGTTAAACATGTGGCGAGCATGTGGGGCTTTCGGGTGGTGCTTGAGAGCGTTGACAAGCACGGCAAGGTGATACAGCACTGGGATGTGACGCCGCCGCAGATGCCTGCGATTGCGTGAGCTTTGCCTGGTCGGGGCGCGCTAGCGACTCAAACCATTCCAGGCGGGGTGGGGAGTTGCTTCCGCGGGCTGCGCTTGTCAAGCTCATCAAGATAGCCGTCGATTCCTGCCCCTTCGCGCTGCAAAAAGCGCTCGACCGCATCGGCAAACGATGGATGTGCCAGCCAGTGCGCGCTGCTGGTCTTGACCGGCAACAAGGCGCGGGCCATTTTGTGTTCGCCCTGCGCGCCGCCTTCGAAGCGCTGATAGCCGTGCGCAATACACCACTGCAGCGGCTGGTAGTAGCAGGCCTCGAAATGCAGGCAATCGACACGGGCCAGTGCGCCCCAATAGCGCCCGTAGGCAACGCGCTCTTGCGGCCCGGCACCGTGTACCGGCTCGCTGACGGCGATCAGGCTGGCTGCCACGGCCGTCGGCGCACCACTTGCGGTGCCGTGCTCGGCCACAAACAACAGCCAGTTGCCCGGCATGCTGCGCTGCATGCGGGTGAAGAAGTCGCGCGTCAGGTAGGGCGCGTTGCCGTGTTCGTAGTAGGTGCGTTCGTAGCAGCGGTAAAAAAAGTCCCAGTCGGCGTCAGTGATGCCGGTGCCCAGTGACCAGCGAAAGGTGATGCCAGCGTCAGCCACCTTGCGCCGCTCCTGGCGGATTTTTTTGCGTTTTTCCTGGTTCAGCGACATCAGGAAATCGTCGAAGTCGCGGAAACCTGTGGCGGGCTGGCCGGCATTCGGGGAGCCCTCACCCCAGCCCTCTCCCGGAGGGAGAGGGAGCGAATGCGCCGAGCTAAATTCGTTTCGCAGCGCCGTTTCATCGCCTGGAAGGTCAGCCTCCTTGGGTGGCGGCCCACTAGCCGTGATCGAATGCGAAGGCTCTTTATGCACTTCAGGGCCGCAGAACCGGCTTTGCCGGGCCGCAGGCGCAGCGGCCCCCTCGGGGGGCAGCGCAGTACGCGAAGCGACAAGCGTGGGGGCCATATCCCGGAGCGTGGGGGCCACATTTGTCCAATGAAACTGCACGTTGTGCCGCAGCATCAGGCCCGCTTCGGCGCAGGCGGCCAAATCGTCCTCGCTGGCAAAAAGCAGGTGTAGCGACGACAGCTTTTGTTCGTTGCACCAGGCAATCGTCGCTTGCAGCAGCAGCACGCGTTCGTCGGCGCTGC
>JANOOO010000266.1:0-2131 GCA_031421375.1 Polaromonas sp. | reverse complement strand
TTCCAGCGTTGCGTCGCTGACCAGCTGCTGGCGATCAAGCAGCGTGAGCTCGACTGGCGGCGCATGTTTGCCCAGCGCCCGCGCCACGCCCAGCATCAAGCTGCCATCGCCTGCGCCAAGTTCAAGAATGCGCAGCGGCTGACCGTGCGCATGCGATGCCGCCAGCTTGGCGAACGCGCGCAGCACAATCGCACGCGTCCCCATCACGCGGTGTATGCGCTGCAGGTCACGGCGCGAACGCATTGCGGCGGGGTCGGTCTCGGCCAGAGCGTCGAGTGTTTCGGCGCTGACCCGCCGGGGCAGCGTCATGCGTGCCTCGCCCGCGTCATGGCGCCACCTCCAGCAACGCGCCATGGCAACTGAAGCCGGCACCAAAGGACGAAAGCCACCACCAGCCAGCCGGCGCGTCGTCAGCCAGCGCGGCCTGCAGCACGAAATAGACGAAGGCGCTCGATAGATTGCCGTACTCGCGCAACATGGCGGCGCTGTAGCGCAGGTCGTCGGGCTGCAGGTCAAGGTGGCGCTCCAGTGCGCGCAGCACGTCGCGCCCGCCTGCGTGCATGATCCAGGCGCTGATGTCATGCGGCGCAATGCCCGCGCGCTGCAGCACCTCGTCGCGTGTGCGAACGGCATATTGCCCGGCCAGCGCGGGCACACCCCGCGTGAGGATGTTGCGCAGCATGCCGGCACGCTGCTCGAACTTCAATGCATCGCGATGCGCGGGCACCAGCAGTGAGGCGCTGCCCTTCCATTCGATGCGCCGGCCTGCCGTGCCGGGCGCAGCCGACAACACCGCCGCGCCCGCACCGTCGCCGAACAGGCAGGCGCTGATGAGCACGCCGGGGTCGTTGTCCAGATACATCGCCGCGCTGCTGACTTCAACGCACACCGACAGCACATGGCGCGCCGCGCCCGAATGCAGCAGCGCACGCCCCAGCTGCATATTGGGCAACGCCGCCGCGCAGCCCTGGCCGACCAAGTCGAAAGCCTGCACATCAGCGCGCAACCCGAGCCGCTCGACCACATAGCCCGACAGGCCGGGACATACATAGCCGGTGCAGGTGCTGATGACGACGGCGTCGATCTCCTTGGCGGCAAGTCCGGCGTGCGCCAGCGCACGTTTGGCAGCTGTCGATGCGAGCCCGGGCGCATGAGCCAGAAAGCGTTGGGAAAGCGTGTCGGGGTCAATGCAAAACACGTCGGCGAGCGAATTGATCGCGAGCCGCCGCGCTTCGATGCCGTTGTCGCGCTGGAGCACGGTTCGCGCCACAAAGTGGGCCCGTGCATCGAGTCGGCCAAACCAGTCGGACTGCTCGAACGCGGCGAGGCATTCGGCCTTGGTGTAGCGCGTGTCAGGGGTGGCGGTTCCGATTCCGAGAAAAAACATGGGCTGGTGTCCTGCAGCAGCGAAGAGCCGGGGGCACCTCGTCAGCGCAACCCGAGGATAGGGCGATTCCGGGCTTTTTTGAGGCTGGCAATGCGACTTGATCCGGTAGGAGCATGCCGCAAACGTTAGCGAGCCGTTCAGCGGCGCGAATTATGGTTTCGCCGCAAGCTCGGTTGCACCTGCCAGCGCAGCTTCATGCACCGTGTCAATAAACGGGTTGACGATGCGCAGCGTGCCTTTGACCAGCTGCCAATGCTGCAGGTCTTCGCTATACAGCGTGTCGGCCCCGGCTTGCAGGGCTGCGGCGATGACCAGGCTGTCGTAGAAGCCGTAGCGCAGCTCGTCCTGCAGGTCGATGGCGCGAAACAGCAGCTCGGTGCTGCTAGCGACACGCAGCATCGGCTGCATAGCCGCAGCGATGAACGCCTTGCAGTCGGCCGGGCTGGCTTTGACTGCAAACTTGCGGCGCGCCACGTTCGCGAATTCCTGCACGATCTGGTAGCTGACGCAGCCCTGACCCGAGCCGAGGCTGGACTCGATCAAGCGAATCGCCGTCTCGCGTTTGAGCGGCTCGCTGGCCAAAAACGCGTACACAAAAATGTGGGTGTCGAGAAAAATCACAGACCGCTGCTTTTGACGTGGTCAACGCTCATTGAGCTCGTCGCGGCTGAATGTGCGTCCCGCATCAACTTGCGGCATGGCCTGCAGCACAGCACGAAAGCGCGCCACGGCTTCCTGCGCGTT
>JANOOO010000265.1:0-5358 GCA_031421375.1 Polaromonas sp. | reverse complement strand
GGCCAGCGAAGCGGTGGCCTTCCTGTTCGGCTGCGAACGCTTTGGCATGAGCAACGATGACGTGTACCGCTGCCACGTCGCGCTCAGCATTCCCACTGATCCGCAGTTCGGCTCGCTGAACCTGGCCGCTGCGGTGCAATTGATCGCCTACGACTGGCGGCAGGCTTTGGGCGGCTTTCAAGCGCCACCCGAATTTTTGTTGCAGCCGCGCCGCGCTGACGCCGCCGCAGTCGCCGGCATGCTGGCTCACTGGGAGCGCGCACTCGCCGACATTGGTTTTCTCGATCCGGCTGCGCCGAAAAAGCTGATGCCTCGCTTGAACCAGCTGTTCAACCGCGCCGCGCTCAGCCCGGAAGAAATTCATATCCTGCGCGGTGTGGCCAAGGCGATGTTGCAGCGCCATCCGGCGAAGCCTGGCGATCATGAAACCCAGACTGACGAGTCGCCGACAGGCTGATCAGGCCGCAGTTTTGCGTCCCCACACCCGTCAGGCACAGCCGCTAGACTTGCCGCATGTTTGAAAAAATCCGCTCTGACATTCAGTGCATCCTGGAGCGCGACCCGGCGGCCCGCACCGCCTGGGAGGTCTTGACCTGCTACCCCGGCGTGCATGCCCTGATCCTGCACCGCCGCGCCCACTGGTGCTGGACGCACGGCTACAAATGGCTGGGCCGATTCATCTCGCACATCTCGCGCGGTTTGACGGGCATCGAGATTCACCCAAATGCCAAGATTGGCAATTGCGTCTTTTTCGACCACGCGATGGGCGTGGTGGTCGGTGAAACTGCCGAAATCGGCGATGGCTGCACGATTTATCAGGGCGTCACCTTAGGCGGCACTGCGCTTTACAAGGGGGCCAAGCGCCATCCGACGCTTGGGAGCGGCGTGGTCGTGGGTGCGGGCGCGCAGGTACTCGGCGGCTTCACGGTGGGCGACGGAGCGCGTATCGGCTCCAACGCGGTCGTCGTCAAGCCGGTGCCAGCCGGTGCCACGGCGGTTGGCAATCCGGCTCGCGTGATTCAGGCTGAGGCCGACGTCAAACGCGAAGAGGCTGCGAGCCAGATGGGCTTTTCGGCCTACGGCGTGACGCAAAACGACGACCCCTTGAGCCAGGCACTGCGCGGCCTGATCGACAACGCCGGCTCGCAGGAACACCAGATTGCGCTGCTGTGGGAAGCGATTGGCAAGCTGTCTGCCAATCGGCAGGCGGGCGATTGCGTGCCGGACGACGCGGCGCGCCAGGAAATGTTTGAGGCCGAGCGGCTCAATCAGCTGATTGGCAAGTAGTCAGCCAGGCGTTTCGGCGGATCAGCCTTGCGCGGTAGGCGCGCTGGCCTGACGGGTTCAGATTCTTCAAGGCCGCACCAACTGCAGCGTGTCGCGAACCCAGCCCGAGCCGGCCAGGCTGCGGAATCGATAAGTGTTGGCGACCACCTCTGCGCCGTCGTTTTGCGTCACAGTCACGCGCAGCAGGTACACCGTATCGGGCTCCAGCGAGCTGAGATCGAGGCGGACCGCGTCGGCATTGCCGCTGGCCTCGGCCCGGGCAATCGTGACGCCCGGTGCCTGCTCGCGGATGACCTGCGCTGTCAGCCGGTGGGTCGCGTCCAGGCCCTCGGGCACAAAGCTCAGGCGCTGTCGGCCACTTGCAATTTCGATCAGATCACTGCCGATGCGCCAGGTGCGTGGCAAGGCCATCGCAATCTGGATGGGTTTTAAGCTGTCGAAGCCTTCCAGGCCGGACGGGTCGATGCCGCGCACGCGACAAAACCAGGCTCCATTAGCCAGGCCGGCGAAGTCGGCGCTGCCGCTGGTGACGAGCTGGTCTTGCACGATCTGGTTGAAGGTGTCGGTGGGCGAGACCTGCACGCGGTAGGCCACCGCGCCAGCCAGCGTCGGCATGGCCCAGCGCGCGGCGGGTTTGTAGATCAGCGCAGGCAACGCGCTCAGGTCGGGCGGCGGGAGCAGGTTCACCACCTTGATCTCGCGAATTGCCGGGTTCAGCACCGCGCCTTTGCCCTTGTCGATGGCGGCACCGCTTCCCTGAACGGGGTTGTCGGCTTGCACCAGGCCGTCGATCACTTCGGTGCGGGCATTCTGCGTGGCCGGGCCGTCATAGGCCACGCGGAACTGCGTGCCACGCACGCCGACGAGCGAGGTTGGCGTCTGAATTTGCAGCGGTGTCGCGCGATTGGCGACCTTGGCAGCCACGGTGTCCAGCGAGCCTTGAACCAGCCGCAGCAGGCCGGTAAACCAGCTTGTCGTTTGGCCTGACGCTGAATCGCGCATGGCATAGCCGTGGCTGGTGGCGAGCTCGGCGAGGCTGTTGGGCAGCATGGTGACGCGGCTGCCGTCGGCCAGCTCAAACACGGCGGAGCTGTTGGCACCGGTTTGCAGTTTTGCTCCCTCAGGCACAGCCTGGCCCACTTCGGCTTTGGTGCCAGCGACCTGAACATCGCCAAAAACGCTCAACATTTTGGCGTTGACCGGTACGCGTTGGAGCAGGCGAATCGGCACCGCAATGACTTGGCCCACGCTCAGCGCGTTGGGGTTTTTCATGCGGTTGTAGCGTGCCACTTCGGGCCAGTCGGCCGGTGTACGCAGCAGGTCGGTACTCAGGCGGATGAGCTTGTCGCCGGACTTCACGGTGTAGTTGAGGCTGGGCTCGGCGGGCAGTGCCTCGGCGGTCTGGGCCGTCGCCAGGGACGTGGCTGCTACAAGAATAAGAGCAACCAACGAGCGCTGCGAATGGCAGAAGGCCGTGTTGAGAATGTAAATGTTCGTTCTCCCTCGGGGTTGCCGATGGATTCGGCGTTCCCGATGCTCGAGTGAAAAGCCGCGTCGAGGTCGAATCGACGCGGCTTTTGCTTTGTTATGAGTACACGCGCCGCGCGCTCTTGGGCCGGAATGCTGCACAAACCGCGGTGTCGGTTTCGATGTACGGTCCGCCGATCAGATCAACGCAGTAGGGCACCGCCGCAAATATGCCCGCAACGAGCACCTCACCCGACTCGCTTTTTAACCCCTCCAGCGTTTCCCGGATCGATTTTGGCTGGCCGGGCAGGTTCATGATGAGACTTTTGTCACGAACCACGGCGCACTGGCGCGACAAAATGGCTGTGGGAACGAAGCGCAGGCTGATTTGCCGCATTTGCTCACCAAAGCCCGGCATCAATTTGTGCGCGACGGCCAGCGTGGCCTCAGGCGTCACGTCGCGCAGAGCCGGGCCGGTGCCGCCTGTTGTCAGCACCAGCGAGCAGCCTGCTTCGACCAGCGCGATCAGCGCGGCGCTGATGCCGGCCTCTTCATCGGGAATCAGGCGCTCGTCAAAGGTGATTGGGTTGCGCACTGCGCGGCCCAGCCAGTCTTTGAGCGCGGGCAGGCCCTGGTCGGCATAGACACCGCTCGATGCCCGGTCGCTGACCGAGACGATGCCGATGCGAACCGGCTCGAAAACGATGGGCGCAGCGCTCATGCGTTTGCCGGGTCATCGGTGGGCTCAGCTGCAAGCTTCATGGCGTGGCGCACCAACTGGAAAATTTCGCGGTACGACTTGCCGTGGCGTGGCGCTGCACCCGGCTTTTCAGGTGCGGCGTCTTTGCGCGCCTGGCGCACCAGCGTGCGCAACTGCTGCGAGTCGGTGGCGGGATATTGATTGAGCCAGTTGCCGAACGCATCGTCCGACGCAATCAGCTTGTCGCGCCATTGCTCGGCCAGGTGCAATTGAAGAGTCAATTGCGCCGAACCGCCGGCCTGCTCGTCAATGGCGTCCTTGATCGGGCCGGCGTCAAGCGGGCGCATCAGTTTGCCGATGAATTGCAGCTGACGGCGACGACCCTCAAAGTTGCTGATTTTTTTGGCGTCTGCAATTGCTGTCAGCAGTTTGTCGGGCAGATCGAGTCTGGCCATCAGGTCGGCACGCAGTGTCAGCAGGGCCTCGCCGAGCGTCTGTTTTTCGTCGGCCTCGGCCTTCAATTGGGTTTTGCTGGGCGGGCCAACCTCTTCCAGCGCGATCTCTTCGGGTTTGACGAAGCGGCCGTTGGACCAGTAGCCTTTTTGCGGTTTTCCGGCCTTGGCGGCATGGGCGGCGGGGGCAGTAGTCCGGGGGGCGGAGCCCTTGGTGATAGGCGTGTTCATGGCAGTCAGTATCATAGCTACCCATATGCTTGAAAAGACTCTAAAACACCCCACACCGCCTGCAAAACGGCCATCCGCAACCCCGGATTCGCCCGAATCGGGTTTCAGCTACGCCAGGGGCTTTTTTGAAGACCTGGTCGATACCGCGCTGGCACATGCCAAAAAAATCGGTGCCACCGACGCGGCAGCTGAGGCGTCGGAAGGCTGCGGCCTGTCGGTCAGCGTGCGCAAGGGTGAGCTTGAAAACGTCGAGCGCAACCGCGACAAATCGCTAGGCATCACCGTGTACGTGGGCAAGAAACGCGGCAATGCAGCCACCAGTGATTTTTCAAAAGCCGCCATCGCACAAACCGTGCAGGCGGCCTTCGACATTGCGCGTTTCACCGCCGAAGACGAAACCTCGGGCCTGCCTGACGAGCGCGATATTTCCCGCGAACATCGTGCGCTCGATTTGTTCCATCCGTGGGCGATTACGTCGGAGCAAGCCGCGCAACTGGCGCTGCAATGTGAGGCTGCCGCACTGGAGACCAGTCGCCTGATCACCAACAGTGAAGGGGCGGGCGTCTCGGCGCAGCAAAGCCATTTTTTCAGTGCGCACTCGCAGGGCTTTCGCGGTGGCTATGCCAGTTCGCGGCACAGCATTTCGGTCTCACCGATTGCCGGAAAGGGAAGCCACATGCAGCGCGACGCCTGGTACAGCTCAATGCGCGATGCCACCGAGCTGTCGCGGCCCGAAGCGGTCGGCCGCTATGCTGCCGAGCGCGCGCTGTCCCGTCTGAAGAGCCGCAAGATTCCGACCACGCAATGCCCGGTGCTATTTGAGTCGCCGCTGGCGGCCGGCCTGCTCGGCGGCTTTGTGCAGGCCGTGAGTGGCGGTGCGCTGTACCGCAAAAGCACGTTCTTGCTCGACTGCATGGGCAAGCCGGCCTTCCCGAAACACATTGACGTTAGCGAAGATCCGTTCGTTTTGAAAGGCAAGGGCAGTGCGCCCTTCGATGAAGAAGGCGTCAAGACCAGCGCGCGGCAGGTGGTCGATGGCGGCCGCGTCGAAGGCTACTTTTTAAGCACCTACTCGGCGCGCAAGCTGGGCATGCGCACCACCGGCAATGCGGGGGGCTCCCACAACCTCGTGATGACGAGTCGCCGCACACGCCCGGGCGATGACCTCGACGCCATGCTGCGCAAACTCGGCCGGGGCTTGTTCGTGACCGAGCTGATGGG
>JANOOO010000264.1:0-6340 GCA_031421375.1 Polaromonas sp. | reverse complement strand
AACATCAACAGTTCGCGATTCATTTCACAAGCCTGCCTTTCTTCATCTAATTTCTGTTTGATTTATGTCTGAACCTGTATCACCGGCAGCCTGCTTTGCGGCTGGGGACGATTTGCTTCGGCGCCCTTTGAAATCGACTACAGCCGCCAGCCTGGCTTGCTGGATTTCATCTAGCGTGAAACCGAGCGCCTGCAAGGGGGCGGGAGGCCGTTTGGCGCTGATCTTCTGGCCCGGCTTGACGACCGGCTCGTCCGCCCAGACGATCTGCCAGCGCGCTGCGCCAACATCCGGTTCACCGCGTTCCAGCGTGCCGCGAAACTTTTTGCGGCTGGCTGCTACTCTCGAACCAGCGCTGGCGACAGGGCCAATTGGAGCCTTCAAGGTGATATCGACCAGCTCGCCTGCGAAGCGTTCAAAGTCCTGCTCGGTTTTCAAGGGCCGGTCTATGCCTGGCGATGAGACTTCGAGGCGGGAATAGGCAGCGCCTTCAACTTCAAGCACAAACTGCAATTGACGCGTTACTTTTTCACAATCTTCGGCATTGACGAACTGCTCGGTGTCCGGCAATTGCGGCACGTCAATCGTCACACGCAGCAAGCCGCCTGTGGTGCGCTCAATGTCCACCAGCGTGTAGCCGAGGCCCGTTACCGTCTGTTCAATCGTGTCGTGTAAAGCCATGCGCCGGAAGCAATTCCAAATCCGTCAAATCGGTCAAATCGGTCAAATCGGTCAAGTCAACCGAATAATCAAGTCTTAAAAAAACAAACGCCCAAAAAAAATGGGCGGTGAAAACCCGCCCATTTGGTCGTGAAGGCGTGATTGTAGCGCCCCGAGCGCCTGCTGGCAAATTGGGGCCTGTAAAAACAGATAGGGACGCGCGATGCCGCCCTGCTGCGCATTGCGGCTGAGGCTGCAGCGGCTAAGACGCTAGCAGGAAGCCAAACAAGCGCCTGAGTTCTACCCAACCCAATCGCAGGCCCAATCACGACCTGGCGGGGCAAGCAGCTTCAATATGGGAACTAATCGAAAGGCTATTGAAGATCTAAAAGTATTTCAATCTCATCATTGATTTGATGAAACTTAAAGTGACTTATGAGGTTTGGGCGACCAATACTTTTGTGTAGGAATGTTTCGGCGCGTTGAGCACTTCAGTCGCGCTGCCCGACTCCAGTACATCGCCATCTTTCATCACCATCACATCGTGCGCCATCGCGCGAATGACATCGACATCGTGCGTGATCAGCAGATAGCTCAGGCCGCGCTCTCGCTGCAAACGTTGCAGCAGGCCCAACACCTGTTTCTGGATGGTCACGTCGAGGGCGCTGGTCGGCTCGTCGAGCACCAGCAAGGCGGGGTTGATGATCAGCGCGCGCGCAATCGCCAGCCGCTGGCGCTGACCGCCCGAAAACTCGTGCGGATAACGGTGCTGCAGGCCCGGAAACTGCGCCTCGGTCAGGCCCACGTCGTCCAGGCACTGCCGGGTACGAACGGCGCGCTCATCGGACGTCAGCTGGGGCTCATGCACCGTCAAGCCTTCCTCAACAATCTCCCCCACCGTCAAGCGCGGCGACAGCGATGAAAACGGGTCCTGAAACACCACCTGAACGATGCGGCGCAGCGCCTTGTCGCTGGCACTCCCCTGCCCCCACGGCTGCCCCGCCACGCCCAGCTTCCCCTGAAACGCCAGCAGGCCCAGCGTGGCTAGCGCCAGCGTCGATTTGCCCGAGCCCGATTCACCAATGACGCCGAGGGTTTTGCCAGGCGCAATGGCAAACGAGGCGCTTTTGACCGCCACGAACTCGCCGCTCTTGAACCAGCCGCGCATGCCTGGCAAGCCGACCTTGTAAGCCACCCGCAGATCGCGAGCTTCGAGCGGCACCGCGCCACCCTGCTGGTCCACCCAGCCCTCAGCCACGTCGCGCACCGGCCGACTGTCGATCAGCTTGCGCGTGTAGGCATGCTGAGGGTTTGAAAAGACCTCTTCGACGCGCCCCTGCTCCACGATAAAACCGTTTTCCATCACCGCCACGCGGTCGGCAAAACGCCGCACCAGATTGAGGTCGTGCGTGATCAGCAGCACGGCCATGCCGTTGCGCTTTTGCAGATCGGCCAGCAAATCGAGAATTTGCAGACGCAATGTCACGTCCAGCGCGGTCGTCGGTTCGTCGGCCAGCAGCAATTTGGGCTCGCAGGCCAGGGCCATGGCAATCATGGCGCGCTGGCGCTGGCCGCCCGACAGCTGGTGCGGAAACGACTGCGCACGCCGCTCGGGTTCAGGGATGCCGGTATCCGCTAGTAATTTGATAGCTGCCTGCGCCGATTCTGCCTGGCTCAAACCGCGCTTTAGCTGAAGAACTTCGGCAATCTGGTCGCCCACGCTGAACAGCGGGTTCAGCGCCGTCATCGGCTCCTGAAAAATCATCGCAATGTCGCGCCCGCGAATGCCGCGCAACTGCTGCTCGGTGAGCTTGAGCAGATCCACCGCTGCGCCGGGCTCTTGAGGTGCCGTGAAGTGCGCGCTGCCCGACAAGTCGGCGTTTTGCACCAGCCGCAGCAAGCTCAGCGCAGTGACGGTTTTGCCCGAGCCCGACTCGCCCACCAGCGCCAGTTTTTCACCCGGTGCGATGGAAAAATCGATGCCGCAAACCACCTCTTTCCCGGCAAAGGCGATGCGCAGGTTCTTGACATCGAGCAAGGCAGGCTGCGCACTGGCGGCGCTCATCGGTCAACTTTCCGGGGGTCCAGCGCGTCGCGCAGCGCGTCTCCCATCAGCGTCAGCAAAAGCAGGGTCGTGACCAGCACAGCAAAAGTGGACAGCGATATCCACCACGCGTCGATGCTGTTTTTGCCCTGGGACAGCAACTCGCCCAGTGAGGGGGTGCCAGACGGCACACCGAGGCCCAGAAAGTCGAGTGAAGTCAGCGCCAAAATCGCTGCGCTCATGCGAAAAGGCAGGAAGGTGACAACCGGCGTCAGGCTGTTGGGCAAGATGTGGCGCGTGATGATTTTCCAGTTCGACAGGCCCAGCGCACGGGCTGCGCGCACGTAGTCGAGCTGGCGGTTGCGCAGGAATTCGGCACGCACGTAATCAGACAAACCGAGCCAGCCAAACAGGCTGAGCAACAGCAGCAAAAGCGCGATGCTGGGCGCAAAAATGGCGCTGAAAATAATCAGCAAATACAGCTCGGGCATTGAGCCCCAGACCTCCATGAAGCGCTGAAACGCCAGGTCGGTCTTGCCGCCGAAATAGCCCTGCACCGCCCCCGTGATCACACCCAGCACCACACCGGTAAACGTCAACGCCAGCGCAAACAGCACGCTGACCCGAAAGCCGTAAATCAGCTGCGCCAGCAGGTCACGCCCCCGGTCGTCGGTGCCCAGCAGGTTGGTGCGCGTTGGCCGCGACGGGTTGGGCTCTTTGGCGAAATAGTTGAGGGTCTTGGGTCCGTACGGGTTGGGCGCAAATACGGCCCAGTTCGCCCCTGCGGTGAGCTTGTCGCGAATAAATGGGTCGAGGTAATCGGTGGCAGTTTCAAAGTCGCCGCCGAAGGTTTTCTCGGGATAGACCTTGATCATCGGAAAGTAAAAATTGCCCTCGTAACGCACGATGAGCGGCCGGTCGTTGGAAACCAGCTCGGCTGCCAAGCTAAGCACCACCATCACGCAAAACGCAATCAGGCTGAAAAACCCAAGCCGGTTGCGCCGAAAACGCCGCCAGGCGCGACGACCCGGACTGACACTGACCACGTGTCCGGTCTGTGCGAGGCCGCCGCGGATCGGGCTCCGCCCGGCCGCCAGCGGCGCCCCCTCAGGGGGGAGGCGGCCATCGGCCGTCACGGGGGTGTCAGTCAAACCGTACACGAGGGTCAACCCAAACATAGCAAAGGTCGCTGATCAGCTTGGTCACCAGGCCAATCAGCGTAAACAGGTAAAGCGTGCCCAGCACCACCGGGTAGTCGCGGCGGATCACGCTTTCGTAGCTCAGCAAGCCCAGACCGTCGAGTGAAAACAGCGTCTCGATCAGCAGCGAGCCGGTAAAAAACGCGCCGACAAAGGCCGCCGGAAAACCGGTAATGATCGGGATCAAGGCGTTGCGAAAAACGTGCTTGTAGAGCACCTGCCGCTCGGCCAGCCCCTTGGCCCGGGCGGTGATCACGTACTGCTTTCTGATCTCTTCAAGAAAGGCATTTTTGGTCAGGATGGCCGTGACGGCAAAGCTGCCAAGAACCATAGCCGTGACCGGCATCGCGATGTGCCACAGGTAATCGACGATGCGCGCACCCCAGCTGAGCTCGTCCCAGTTGCTCGACGTGAGGCCACGCAGCGGGAACCACTGCAGCTGACCGCCAAACACCACCAGCAACACCACGCCGAGAACAAAGCCCGGAATCGCGTAGCCGACCAGCACCAGCAGCGTCGTGATCAGATCGAAGCGCGAACCGGCGCGCACCGCCTTGGCGACGCCAAGCGGCACCGCAACGAGATAGCTGATGAAAAACGTCCACAACCCAAGGCTGATCGACACCGGCAATTTCTCGACGATCAGCGCGCCGACATCGCGGTTCTGGAAAAAGCTTTTACCCAGGTCGAAGCGCGCAAACTGCCCCAGCATCTGCCAAAAGCGTTCATGCGGCGGTTTGTCGAAGCCGTACAGCGCCTTGATTTGTTCGATGCGCTTCGGATCAACACCCTGCGCCCCCCGGTAGCTCAAGCCCCCGCTTTCAGCCCCGCCACTGGCTGCGCCGGCCTTGCTTTCGGCCAGGTACTGTTCGACCGGCCCGCCGGGCACGAACTGCACGACGGCAAAGGTGATGAGCAGCACGCCAAACAGCGTCGGGATCATCAACAGGATTCGTTTTAAAACATACGCAAACATTCAGTAGTCCACTTCACCAAACCCAGTACATGAAACCGCGTCTTTTTCCACCATGCGTCGTTGCATCCCCTCGCCGCACTGGCTGTGCGGCAGCGGGTCTGCGCCTAGCCTGGCGAAAAAATCCATCGGTTTCATTCTGTATTGCCTTTGATGAAGTGGACTACTTCGCCCACCAGTTGTAGATGACCCAGCCTTCGCCAGCCGCATAAGGCGGCAGCGCTTCAGGCCGGGCCAGCCGCCGGTCGCTGAAGGCCATGCGGTGCGTGGCGGCTGTCCACTGCGGGATCAGGTAATGGCTGTGGGTAATGACGCGCTCCAGCGCCCGGCAGGCGGGCAGCAGTTCGGCTTTGCTTTTGGCTGCGGTCATGCGCGCAATGATCGCATCGACCGCCGGGCTGCTGACGCCGGCAAGGTTGCCCGAGTCTTCAGTCACTGCCGCCTTGCTGCCGAACATCTCGGCAAACTCCTGGCCCGGGCTGTTGGTGCCGGCGTAGGCAATCGAGGTGATCTCGAACTCGAACTTGTTCAGCCGCTGCTGGTAGAGCGCGAAATCGACCGCCCGGTGATTGAACTGGATGCCCAGCTTTTCCAGGTTGCGCGCCCAGGGCGTGACCACGCGCGCGCCGCCTTCGTTGCTGTCGAGGTATTCGATCACCATCGCCTCGCCCTTGGCGTTACGCAGCGCGCCATCTTTGACCTGCCAGCCGGCTTCGGCCAGCAGGTCGCGCGCGCGGCGCAGGTTTTCGCGCAGCGAGCTGTCGCCATCGGTGCGAGGCGGCACTGCAACCGGGCCAAACACCGACGCGGGCAGCTCGCGTCGAAAAGGTTCGAGCAGCGCGACTTCATCCGGCCCGGGTACGCCCGTCGCCTGGCAGTCGGTGTTGCCGAACAGGCCCTGCACCCTTTGATACGCGTTGTAGAACATCTGCCGGTTCATCCACTCGTAGTCCATCGCCATGCCCAGCGCCTGGCGCACGCGCGGATCGCGGAATTTCTCGTTACGCGTGTTAATCACGTAGCTCTGAAAACCCGATGGCAGCCGGTGCCTGAACTCGCCTTTCACGAGCTCGCCCGAGTCAAACTTTTTGCCGGTGACGCGGCGCGCCCAGTCGCCCGCCGAAAAGAAACGCATCAAATCGAATTCGCCAGCCTTGAGCGCCTCCAGCTTGGCGGTGTTGTCGCGGTAAATCTTCACCAATACGCGGTCGAAGTTGGCACTGCCCTGGCGCACGTTGAGGTCTCTCCCCCAATAAGCCGGGTCGCGCACGTAGGTGATGTCTTTGCCGAAACGAACCGGGCCGATTTTGTAGGGGCCACTGCCGATGGGAATGTCCATCACCACCGCATCAAAGCGTTTGGCCTTGCCGTCTTCGACGCCCCACTTGCGGCTGAACACCGGCAGACCGCCGACCGTCAAGGGCAACTCGCGATTGGGTTTTTTGAAGTTGTAGCGTAGCGTGCGGG
>JANOOO010000263.1:0-2640 GCA_031421375.1 Polaromonas sp. | reverse complement strand
CCGCCACGCATGGAACCCGGCGAGGTGGTTAAAACGCGCAACTTCAGATTCGACAGGGAGAATGAAGTCTGGACGGTGAACGGCGAGATATTCGACTACAGCAAGCCCACCATCACCGTCCAAAAAGGCACGGCCGAGATCTGGGTGCTTGAAGGCAACGGCAGCTGGCATCACCCGGTTCACATCCACATGGAGGAGTTCCAGATTTTGACGCGCAACGGCATCAAACCGCCGCTGCATGAGAGGGGCCGCAAGGACGTGGTGGTGCTCGAACCCGGCGAGAAGGTGCGCATCTTCATCCGCTTTCGCGAATTCACCGGTAAATACATGATGCATTGCCACAACCTCACGCATGAAGACCACGCCATGATGATCCGCTTCGATGTCGTCTAGTAAACCGGGAGAACCACCATGAACACACTGAACACACTGAACACATTGAATGCGCTGAATACCCCGCACGGCGACGACGTCCAAACAAGCAAGCGCGACTGGCTCAAATGGATGGGGCGCGGCGCGCTGCTACCGCTCGCCCTGGCAGCGGGCGCGGCCAGCCCGTTGCTGCGCGCAGCGCCCGGCCCGCGCGCCAATTACTTTCCCAACTCCATCGTGCAGACGCACGATGGCCGCTCGCTGCGTTTTTACGACGACGTCGTGCGCGGCAAGGTCGTGCTGTTCAACATGATGTATGCGGTGTGTACCGGCATCTGCCCCGGTAACACCGCCAACCTGCGCGAAGTCCAGGCCGCACTGGGCAGCCGCCTTGGCCGCGACGTGTTCATGGTGTCGATGACGCTGCAGCCCGAGTCGGACACGCCTGAGGTTTTGCAGGATTACGTCGAAAGCTACGGCATCAAGCCAGGCTGGATGTTTCTGACCGGCAAGCCCAAAGAGATGGATGTGATCCGACGCAAGCTCGGCTTTTTCAACGACGACCCGGCCATCGACGGCGACCTGACCAACCACACCGGCATGCTGCGGCTGGGCAACGAGCGGCTGGATCGCTGGTCGATGATGCCGGCGCTGGCCAAGCCCGACCAGATCGCGCGCAACGTTCTGCAAGCCTGATCGCAGCGCGCGGCACGCTGCCCCGAACGTCCGCCGGCTGCGCGCGTTGCGCAGCACGTGTCGGTGCGCGCCACGCGGCAAAAGGCGCGCAGCTACCATCGCCTCATGGCAGCAAATCTTGACGGACAACTGGTGGTGGCGATCTCGTCACGGGCGCTGTTCGACTTTGAAGAAGAGAACCAGGTTTTTGAAGCCGGTTTGCAGGCCCCGCCCGCTGCGGGCACCGCCAGCAAAAAAGACGCGGCCTACATGCAGTTGCAACTGGCCCGGCTCGACGTGCCTGCCAAGCCCGGCGTGGCGTTTTCACTGGTCAAAAAGTTGCTGGCCTTCAACCAGGCACCCGAGATCGACGCCGAAGCGACCAGCCCGGTCACGCCGCAGCAGCGCGTCGAGGTCGTGATTTTGTCGCGCAACGACCCGGTCTCGGGCATGCGCGTGTTTCGCTCGGCGCAGCATTACGGGCTCAACATCCAGCGTGGCACCTTCAATCGCGGCGAAGCGCCGTGGCGCTATCTGAAGCCGCTGCACGCCAACCTGTTTTTGTCTGCGCATTTGAGCGATGTGCGCGAGGCGCTGGCTGCGGGCGTGCCAGCCGCGCAGGTGTACCCGCACTCGGTGCGCGCCGGCGACGCGCATCCGCATGAGGTGCGCATTGCGTTCGACGGCGACGCGGTGCTTTTTTCGGACGAAGCCGAGCGCGTCTTTCAGGCTCAGGGGCTCAATGCCTTTCAGCAGCACGAGCGCGAAAAGGCCGCGCAGCCGCTGCTGGCCGGCCCGTTCAAACCGCTGCTTGAAGCCCTGCACCGGCTGCAGGCTGTCAGCACCCCGGGCATGCGGATTCGCACCGCGCTGGTCACGGCGCGCAGTGCCCCGGCGCACGAGCGCGCGATTCGCACGCTGATGGACTGGAACGTCGAGGTCGATGAAGCGATGTTTCTGGGCGGGCTGGACAAGGGCGAGTTTTTGCGCGAGTTCGAGCCTGACTTTTTCTTCGACGACCAGACCGGCCATGTCAGCTCGGCGGCGCTGCATGTGCCAGCCGGGCATGTGGCCAGCGGCGTATCCAATCTTTTGCCATGACCACTCTTTCCACCCCTTCCAATTCCCCCAATTCCCCCAATCCTCCGAATCCTTCCCCGCCTGTCAGCCTGTCCGATAAATCACGCGCCTTCAGAGAGTTCACCGCCCGCGTCTGGGCGCTGTCTGCACCCTACTTTCGCTCCGACCAGAAATGGAAAGCGCGCGGCCTGCTCGCCGCGATCGTGCTGCTGAATCTTGGCGCGGTGTACATGCTGGTGCTCATCAACGACTGGAACCGGGTGTTCTACGACGCGCTGCAAAACAAGGACGCGAAGGTGTTCTGGGAGCAGCTGGCGCGCTTCACCTACCTGGCCTTCGCCTTCATCATCATTTCGGTCTATCGTTTTTATTTGACGCAGCTACTCGAAGTGCGCTGGCGGGCCTGGATGACGGCCGATTATTTGCAGCGCTGGCTCTCGGGCCAGGCGTTTTACAGATTGGAGCTGGCGCGTTATTCAGGCGCAGCCGGCGCAGGTGCGGCGGGCAACGCGC
>JANOOO010000262.1:0-9646 GCA_031421375.1 Polaromonas sp. | reverse complement strand
ACGATGATGTCGTCGGCACCCTGCTTTTTGAGCTCGTCGATGATGGCGGGCACGAGGGTCTTGTGCCCTGCCGCCAAGGTTGAAACACCGACCGCATGCACATCGTTTTCAATCGCCTGGCGCGCGCATTCTTCGGGCGTCTGGAACAGCGGCCCGATATCGACATCAAAGCCCAGGTCGGCAAACGCGGTGGCGACAACCTTTGCGCCGCGGTCATGGCCGTCCTGGCCTAATTTAGAGATCATCACGCGCGGGCGTCGCCCTTCAGCTTCGGCAAAGGCATTGATCTCGCCCTTCAGCGTTTCCCAGCCTTCGGCCGAGTCATAAGCGGCGGCATACACACCCGTCACCTTTTGCGTATCGGCGCGGTGGCGGCCATAAACCGATTCAAGCGCGTCACTGACTTCACCAACCGTGGCGCGCGCGCGCATGGCCTTGATGCACAGGTCGAGCAGGTTGCCGGCACCTTCGGCAGCACCGTTTGACTCGGCATGCTCCGCTGCAGCCGTAAGAGCAGCCAGCGCCGCTTCTACCTGCGCAGCATCGCGACTTTGCTTGATCGCCTTGAGCCGCGCGATCTGTCCGTCGCGCACCGCGACGTTGTCAATGTCACGCGTTTCAATTGCATCTTCGGTTTTCAGTTTGTATTTGTTGACGCCGACGATCACGTCTTTGCCACTATCGATGCGCGCCTGCTTTTCAGCCGCCGCCGCCTCAATCTTGAGTTTGGCCCAGCCGCTATCGACCGCCTTGACCATGCCGCCCATCGCATCGACTTCTTCGATGATCTTCCACGCTGCATCGGCCATGTCCTGCGTCAGCTTTTCCATCATGTAGCTGCCGGCCCACGGGTCAACGACAGCACCAATGTGCGTTTCTTCCTGAATGATGAGCTGGGTGTTGCGGGCGATGCGCGAGCTGAACTCGGTTGGCAGCGCAATCGCTTCGTCGAACGAGTTGGTGTGCAGGCTTTGCGTGCCGCCGAACACTGCCGCCATCGCTTCAATCGTCGTGCGGACGATGTTGTTGTACGGGTCTTGTTCGGTCAAACTCCAGCCGCTGGTCTGGCAATGCGTGCGCAGCATCAGGGACTTGGGCGACTTGGCGTCAAAGCCCTTCATGATGCGGCACCACAGCAGCCGCGCTGCGCGCATCTTGGCGACTTCCAGATAGAAGTTCATGCCGATGGCCCAGAAAAAACTCAAGCGACCCGCGAACCCGTCAACGTCAAGGCCCTTGTTAATCGCCGTCTTCACATACTCTTTGCCGTCGGCCAATGTGAACGCAAGTTCCAGCGCCTGATTCGCCCCGGCTTCCTGCATGTGATAGCCGCTGATTGAAATCGAATTGAATTTCGGCATGTGCTTTGCCGTGTATTCAATGATGTCGCCGATGATGCGAATGCTGGGCGCGGGCGGGTAGATGTAGGTGTTGCGCACCATGAACTCTTTCAGAATGTCGTTCTGAATCGTTCCGCTCAACTGGTCTTGGGCCACGCCCTGCTCTTCGGCTGCGACTACATAGCCGGCCAGAACCGGCAGCACGGCGCCGTTCATCGTCATGCTCACGCTGACTTTATCGAGCGCAATCTGGTCGAACAAGATCTTCATGTCTTCGACCGAATCAATTGCCACGCCGGCCTTGCCGACGTCGCCGGTCACGCGCGGATGATCGCTGTCGTAGCCGCGATGCGTGGCCAGGTCAAACGCGACTGACACGCCCTGCCCGCCAGCGGCCAGCGCCTTGCGATAAAACGCATTCGATTCTTCAGCCGTTGAAAACCCGGCGTACTGGCGAATCGTCCACGGCCGCACGGCGTACATCGTGGCTTGCGGGCCGCGAATGAAGGGCTCGAAGCCCGGCAGCGTGTTGGTGTGCGGCAGGTCGGCCACGTCTTCGGCTGTGTAGAGCGGCTTGACGGTGATGCCGTCGGGCGTGTGCCAGCTCAGCGTATCGACGTCGCCGCCGGGTGCCGATTTGGCTGCGGCTTGTTGCCAGTCGGCCAGCGTGGCCTGCTTGAAAGAGTCGTTCATGCGAATAATCTTACTCGCCGCGCCTAGCGCCTGGCTGACTGGCCACGCGCGCAATTGAGCTTGGCGCACAGCCAATCGGTAGCGCGGCAGTAGCTATAAGTTTAATAGCTGCTTGCGCCCGTCCATATTTGGCTACAACCGGTTTTTAATCAGATTTAACGGCGCTGCGGGCGTTCTGGCATCACGAAGCTGAGGTTGGCCCACAGGCTATCCCAGTCGATGTTTTTGGCGCCCACTGCGGGCACCATGTGGACGACGCTCACCATCCACGCGCCCGAATACGGCAGGTTGAACTTCACCTCGCCTTTCGCCGTGGTGATGGCGCGAATGATGAGCGTCTGGCTGCTCTGCTTGTGCCAGGCTTTGACCAGCGCACCCTCCAGCGGTTTGCCTTCAAACAGCAGTTGCAGCCCGAGCGCACCGCCCGCAGCGAGACGCAGCGGATCATTCAAAGGAATCAGTTCCAGCCGCTGCCCGACACGGCTTGTATAAATCTTGTCGCCAGCGACGGGGACGGCCTGGCCCGCTGCGTTGCCGACGGCCAGCAGCGTTTTCACATTGCGGCGATAACGCTCGCGCCCTGGTTTTTCAGCCGTGCCTGCGGCTTCACGCCGCGCCTTGATGAAATCGAGCCCTTCATCATGCAGGTAAGCATGGAACTGCCCGGCTGGCAGCTCGATCTCGCTGGGCTGGCTGTCAAACGCGATCAGGTGGGTGCCGGGCGTACTCAAGGGCAGCTTGAAATTAGCCACAGGCTGCGCAGGCACCAGCCCCGTCAAGTCACGCGTCGTCGTCGTCGTGGCGCCGGACGGGCCGATGTGCTTGAGGCTCGCGGTCTGCGCTGCTGAAAACCCCACCAGCACGCCTTCAAAAAACTCGCCGACCTGCAGGTTCAAATCAGCCGTTGCACCGACTTTGAGGGGCTGCATGATGGGCTCGAACCAGAACTCATGCGCACGAGCCGGAATGCTTGCTGCCAGCACGGTCAAGCCCAAAACCAGCACTTGGAAAAAATGCGTCCGTTTCATCACGCGCCCCGCCCGCTGCACACGTAGCGCGTGCTCTGGACTTCCTGCTCGTCGAGCACGCCGTTGCGATTTGCATCGGTTCCGGCATCGACGCGCGTGCCGCCGCTGGCACAGTTGCGGCCAGCAGGCTCCGGGAAGGCTGCCGTCAGCACCTCGCCGCCATCGTTCGGGGGCGGCACATTGATGCTGACGCCGACGCCGTCGCCGATGAACACCGCGCCTCCGCCACAGGCTGCGAGCAACACAACCGAGCCGAAAACGAGGCCGCGCGCTGCATCGCGTAAACAACGAAAAAAACGTGCCTTGAGAGGCACCTTCTGTGGGAAGGACTCAAATAGGTTCACGGCTCGATGATGGGCGTTGCACGCCGGACAAGCCCGGGCGCTTCTTGCCCGAAGCGTACAACAAGACGGGGGTCGGCCGAGCAGCACGGCACCCCGTCATCGCCGGTCAATTCTTCGTCAGGCCGACGCCAGCCGACGCCGTTCCGGAAGCAGCAGGCAATACCGAGGTGACATCGAACAAACCATCCCCGCGGTAGATCAGGTTGACTTCATTGTCTTTTCCACCCTGGATGTAGCCACCGACGCCCACCGTGGTGCGGTTGCTGGTCGAGGTGTGGATTTGGCCGTTGTTATTGGCTGCGATTACGCGGTTGCCGTCTGCCGACAGGGCCACACCACGCCAGGGGCGAGCAGTTTCGCGCTCAGTCCAGGTCACGCCGCTGTCGGTGGAGATGAACACGTTGCCGCCCGGCTTCACCGCCGCCAGCACGGTGCCATCTGCAGAAGTAGCGACGGCGTTGAAGCCGATAGAGTCCGCTGGCACCGCTGCAGGAATTCGGGCGGTGAAGGTCGCGCCGAAATCGGTCGATGTCCAGACACGCCCGTAGCGCTCACCCATCACGACCTTGCTGCCGTCCTGCGAAACGGCTACGCGGTAGGCGCTGTCAAAGGTCTGCGTGCTGCGCGTCCAGGTGACACCAGAATCGCTGGAGCGGTAAACCGCCGTGTCGATGGCAGCCGTGGCCTCCTGCGCAGTGACACCGGTGTGTGCAACCGCAACCAGGTGTTGGCCACCGGCAGACGAAGAAATGGAGCGCCAGTCGAGTCCGGCCGGAGCCGTGGTCACCCTCCACGTGGCTCCAGAATCACTTGAAACGTAAATCCCCGCGTTGTCGGCCGTGCTATCGCCGCTTTCCTCTGCCGCTGCAGCCATGCGCGTGCCGTCAGCCGACACCGTCACGGACACCCAAAAACGGCTTCCAGCACTGGCCGGTCGGCTCCAGGCCGCTCCGCCATTGGTAGAAATCATCAAGGCACCCGTCACGTCCGCTGCGGCAAGGACACGACCGTCGGCCGATGATGCGATTGAAGCCCAGTTCGAGTTACCGTTGGCGGGGCCTCCACCGAGTTGAATTTCGGGGCCTCTGTCTCTCCAGGTCGCCCCCCCGTCTGCCGAAGTCCAGACCGAACCAGTCGGAGGCAGAGTAGAGGGATTCCTCAGCGCGACATTGGCAACCGCCGCCAGCCGCGTCCCACTCGCCGAAGACGCCACAAACCACCAGTTTTGCGGCGTGCCTTGCGGGGAAAAACCAGTCCCCGGCGCAACGCTACCCGGCAACGCCCGCGTCCCCACAGTCTGATCGGCGTTCTGCATGACGCGCCAGTTCGTCGCAGTTCCGCCCCGAACCGTCAGCGTGTCTCCGACCGCGACAGATGCCGTTCCCGGCAACGTGATGTTGACTATGGCCGATGCAGCCTGCCCCACCGTCGCAACAAAATACTTCATGCCTTTTGCGGCCTGCTGGGTCAGCGTCGTCACGGGGGTGAAGCCTGAAGGCGTGGCCGGAGCGACGGTGTCCGTACCTATCCCAGGCGTTTCGCCACCCGCGCCACCCGCGTTGTCGTCCCCTCCCCCACCGCCGCAAGCCGCCAGGCTGGCGACAAAAACAATTGCCAGGGCCACTCGGCCCAATCCCGAAAAATGTGTGTGTTGATGCATCCGTATTCCTGCTGTTGCAAAAGTTAGAAATTGAAAGGGGGCAGAGCAAGACCTGCTTTTTGCCGAACGGGGTTGATACTAAAAAAATTAAGCCAAAGGGCCAACGCATCAACTTCCCAAGCGCCTGTCGGACGAAAAGCCGAAGACCTGGAGTGACAAAATGTGAGCTTTGTACGAGGCCCGTGCGGGGGAGTGGCGGCAAAATTTGATGCTTTGAACCCGTGCAGCATTGACTGGCCTGGCGTGAGCTCTGTGCCGTAAATTGCATCTGCCCAGAGGCGTCCGGAGCCAACCCGGCGGTGCAGGAGGCGGTACTTTCACGCGATCAGTCGATGTCGCTCGTCGATGCAGCCAGCGCTCGAACACACCGTCGCATGACCACACCTCGACGACACAAAACTTGGCAGTGAGCTTCTCGTTGGCCGTCCCGAGCGACGCATTCAGGCAGCGTTCAGACAGGCTTCAGACAGCGTTCAAACGGTGCAGGCAGCGGCCAGCAGGTGCCCGTTTGCGAGCCGCCAGACTTCGCGCGCTGGCAGGGCTTTGAGCCGGTGGTCGCTCCACACCTGCCGCCAGACGCGGGCGCCCGGCTGGCCGTGGCGCAGGCCCAGCATGTGGCGTGCAATCGACGGCCAGGGCGTGCCCCTCGCAGCGGCAGCTGCCTCCATGTAATCGACCATCTGCGCCTCAATGCTGCCCCGGCTGATCACCCGCGCCGCTGCACCAAAGTAGATCTCGTCCCAGCCGGCCAGCCACCACGGGTTGTGATAGGCCTCGCGGCCAATCATCACGCCGTCGAGGTGGGCGAGTTGCGCTGAAACGTCGGCATCGGTTTTGAAGCCGCCGTTGATGACGATGCTCAAGTGCGGAAAATCGCGTTTAAGTGCTTCGACCAGCGCATAGCGCAGTGGCGGCACATCGCGGTTTTCTTTTGGGCTCAGTCCCTGCAGCCAGGCCGCACGCGCATGCACGATGAAGGTGTTGCAGCCCGCCTCACTGACGGTGCCAACGAAGTCGCGCACAAAGGCATAGCTCTCTTGTTTGTCGATGCCGATGCGGTGCTTGACCGTGACGGGGATAGATACCGCATCGACCATGGCCTTAACGCCGTCAGCCACCAAGTGCGGCTCGGCCATCAGGCAGGCACCGAACGCGCCGTGCTGCACGCGTTCGCTCGGGCAGCCGCAGTTGAGGTTGATCTCGCGATAACCCCAGCGCTCGCCCAGCCGCGCGCATTGCGCCAGTGCGTCGGCCTCGCTGCCGCCGAGCTGCAGGGCAACCGGGTGTTCGCGAGCGTCGAAATCCAGGTGACGCGGCACATCACCATGCAGCAACGCGCCCGTTGTGACCATCTCGGTGTATAGCAGCGCGTGGCGTGACAGCAGGCGGTGGAAGTAGCGGCAGTGGCGGTCTGTCCAGTCCATCATCGGTGCGACAGAAAGCCGCCACGGACTGAAAGCCCCACGGGGTGCGTCGTCAAGCAGCGCAGCGTTGGCGAAAACAGGGGACAGAGCAGGAGCAGGCAGCATGGAATGAATTTTCCCAGAAAGGCTAGTCCGCTTTGATGTCCCGCCGTCATCAACAATTGCGGCATCCGCAATCACCCTGTCAGACGCAGTAAGCCGGTCCTATCAGATTAAGTGCGACGGGGATCTGAGCAAAAACTTCACGGCTTGAAACAGCAATTTGAACCATTTGATAACGGGTAAGACCCATTGACCGTGGCTGCCCGGCTTGCGCGTCAGAGCCGGTAACATCGCGGCGAATATCAGGGTTGCCGATCCGTGCCGCCCCGCCAGAAAAACTCCGAAAGAAGCCCATGCCCGAGACGCCATTGCAGCCCACCCCGGCCACCATCCAGACGCACGGGAACGCAATCAAGCGCCCTTTTGGTGTCTTGGCTCGCCTGGGCCGCGTCAAGCCCGTAGCTGTCGTTTTGATCGTCGGTATTGCCACTTTGGGGCTAGCAGCCTGCGGCACCCGGGTGCCCCTGCCGACGTGGACGCCTGTGAACTCCGCTGGGATGGGCACTGTGCAGCAACAAGCCGCGCCGCAGCCCGGTCGCGTTGCCGCCCCGGCGACGCCAGCCTCCGTTGCCCAAAGCTTTCCATTGCCCGGCCCTTCGGCTGCACCATCAGCCCCGACTAACGCGCCAGCCACGCCCGCAGAGGAAATTGCACCTTACGGTCCGGCTGTTGCCAACCGCTTTCCCGCGCCAAACGTGACCTACAGCACCCCCGGCCTGCAGGGCGACCGCAATGAATTCAGCACGTCAGCCGAAATCAACACCTGGCTGCGCACGCAGTCAGCGGCGGCACGCTCGCCTGGCACACGGGCGGCGGTCATCGTGGCTGGGCGCAGCCAGGGCGATCAGCCCATCGACGCCATGGTGCTGACACGTGGCAGCGCCACTGACCCGGCCAGCCTGCTTGCCAATGGCAAGCCTACCGTGCTGCTGGTCGGCCAGCAGCACGGCGACGAGCCCGCAGGCGCTGAGGCCCTGCTGGTGGTGGCGCGCGAGCTCGCGCAGGGCTCCCTGTCGCCGCTGCTGGACCGGATCAACGTGGTGATCGTGCCGCGCGCCAACCCCGACGGTGCAGCGGCAGGCCAGCGCGTGACGCAGGGCGGGCTCGACATGAACCGCGACCACCTTTTGCTGGCCACGCCCGAGGCGCAGGCCCTGGCCCGGCTGGCGCGCGACTATCGGCCCGTGGTCGTCGTCGATGCGCATGAGTACACGGCGGCGGGCCGTTTTTTGCAAAAGTTTGGCACGGTGCAGCGCTTCGATGCGCTGCTGCAATACGCGACAACAGCCAACGTGCCAGAACTCGCAACCCGCGCCTCCGAGGAATGGTTCAGGCGGCCGCTGCTGGCCGCGCTCAAAGCGCAAAGCCTGAGCACCGAGTGGTACTACACCACCTCGTCCAACCTTGAGGACAAAAAAGTCTCGATGGGCGGCGCGCAGCCCGACACCGGCCGCAACGTCTATGGCCTGAAAAACGCCGTCAGCCTGCTGATCGAAACGCGCGGCGTGGGCCTGGGCCGGCTGCACATCCAGCGCCGCGTTCACACGCACGTCACCGCGCTGCGCAGCGTGCTGGCCAGCACGGCGCAGCGCGCTGGCGAACTTAATCAGCTGCGGCCCTATCTCGAGAAGGAAGTCGCGGCGCTCGCGTGCAGCGAACAAGCCGTCATTGAAGCCGTCGCCACGCCCGCGCAGTACGACCTGGTGATGCTGGACCCGGCGACCGGTCTGGACAAAACACTGACCGTCGATTGGGACTCGTCGCTGTCGCTGCGCGCCATCAAAACGCGAATTCGCCCCTGTGGCTACTGGCTGTCGGCTGCCGCGACTGATGCGGTCGAAAAACTGCGGCTGCATGGCGTGCAGGTGATGCGCGTCACAGAAGCAGGCTCGGTGCTCGGCGACAGTTACCGCGAGGTTTCGCGCACCACCGGCGAACGCGCGGATGTGCGCGGGGCCATCACAGCCAGTGCGCCGGTCATCAAGGCGCAGGTCAGTCTGGTGCGTGGCGTCGTCGATGTGCCGCGCGGCAGCTTTTATGTGCCGCTGAGTCAGCCCCTGGGCAGCGTCGCGCTGGCGGCGCTGGAGCCCGACACCCAAAGCAGCTTTTTTGCCAACCAGGTGGTGCCCGAGCTGCAAGGCGTGGTGCGCGTGATGACCGAGCCGGCCTTCAAACTCGAAACGGTCCCCTGACTGCACGGCAGCCCGCGTTATCGCGATTGGCGGTCTTTCTTACAAGCGCTGTACCTGGAAACCGACCCGCGTCAAGCTTTTTCGGCGCCTAATACCGATTTGATAACTTCAGGAGGCGCGATGAAAAAATTCGAACTGACCAGGAAAATGACGACCATGGGCGGGGTCTTCTATCCCAAGGGCTATGCCTTCATCATGTTCCCTGCGGAGGGTGACGCGCGTCGGGTGGCCGATGAGTTGGGCGCTGCGGCCAACGAGGCCATGCTGCTCGAACCGCAAACCATTCTTCGGGAAATCGGCAGGGTCGATGGCGATGACCATTCAGCCATGCCCGACGTCGGCACCGAAAGCGCGACAGTGATGAAGTACATCGCGCTGGCGCGTCAGGGTCACTACGCGCTGATGATTCCGGTCCATGGTGACCTGGAAAAAGAGCGGCTGATGGTGGCCGTGCGCAAAACGCCTTTTTCCTATGCGCAGCTCTATCACTTGCTGGCAATGGAAGACCTGGACTGACCTGACCAGCCGCACAGCGTCGAAGCTGCGCAGTGTCGAAGCTGCGCAGTGCCGGAGCTGCGCAGCGTGAAAGCTACGCAGAGTCGCCCCGTGCCTCAACCCATGTGCAATCCGCCATTGAGCGAGAAATCGGCCCCGGTCGCGTAACCGCCTTCACTCGACGCGATCCACGAAATGATCGACGCGATCTCTTCAGGTTCGCCAAGGCGTTTGGCAGGCACGCCAGCGACGATTTTCTCCAGCACTTCCGGGCGAATTGCTTTGACCATGTCGGTGCCGATGTAGCCCGGGCTGACGGTGTTGACGGTCACGCCCTTGCTGGCCACCTCTTGCGCCAGTGCCATCGT
>JANOOO010000261.1:0-5748 GCA_031421375.1 Polaromonas sp. | reverse complement strand
GGCAGTGCAGGCACGACGGTGCCCGATGGAATACGGCTGGTGCTCAACCTGCCACCCGGCCAGGCCATCAATGGCCGACTCTCGATTGACTGGGTCCGGCCTACCCTTGGCGGAGACCGCTGATGAACGATGCAAGCGCAGCGCAAGCGGGGAGCCCTCACCCTCTCCCGGAGGGAGAGGGTGCGAAGTCGGGGGCAGAAAGCGCATGCGCAGAGCCCTCACCCCAGCCCTCTCCCGGAGGGAGAGGGAGCAAAGCGGGAGATCTTCACTCCAGCCAGGGCCGTGGAACCGGCTTTGCCGGGCCACAGGCGGAGCAGCCCCCTCGGGGGGCAGAAAGCGACACGAAGTGCGCGACCGTGGGGGCATTGACCTCAAACGCAGAGCCCTCACCCCAGCCCTCTCTCGGAGGGAGAGGGAGCAAGACGGGGGATCTTCACTCCAGCCAGGGCCGTGGAACCGGCTCTGCCGGGCCACAGGCGGAGCAGCCCCCTCGGGGGGCAGGGAGCGACACGAAGTGCGCGACCGTGGGGGCCATATCCCAACATGGCGCAGCCATTTTGTCGGCCATGCTGACAGTCACATTGGTGGCGACTTTCGCCGCTGCAGCGCTGTGGCAGCAATGGCGCAGCGTCGAAGTCGAGGCGGCTGAGCGGGCGCGGGTGCAGTCAAACTGGATTTTGACCGGCGCGCTCGACTGGTCGCGGCTGATTCTTCGTGAGGATGCGCGCTCCGGCGGGGCCGATCACCTGGCCGAGCCGTGGGCGGTGCCGCTGAGCGAGGCGCGCCTGAGCAGCTTTTTGTCAGTCGATAAAAACGCCAGTGACACCGAACGCGAAGCCTTCCTGTCAGGGCGCATCAGCGATTTGCAGGCCCGGCTGAACGTCGCCAACCTGGTTGAGGGCGGGGCCGTGTCGCCCGCCGCAAAAGTTCAGTTCACGCGGCTGTTTGAGCTGCTCGGTCTGCCAATCGAAGAACTGACGCAATTGGCACAAGCCCTGGTCGATGCCGCCAAAAGCAATCCTGAACAAGCCGCTGCCACGCCGCCCGCTGGAGCAGCGTCCAGCCCCGCGACTGCCACGGCTCCAGTTGAAGGCGCAGTAGCTCCCCAGTCTGCCGCAACCACCCCGCCATTGCCCGACGGCCCGAATGCGCTCACGCCGCTGTTCCCGCAGCGGATTGAGCAGCTGGTCTGGCTGGGCCTGTCGCCACAAACGCTGGCGGTGCTGATGCCTTACATCACGCTGCTGCCCACCCGGACGACGGTCAACGTCAACACCGCCAGTGCGCAGGTGATTTCGGCCAGCACGCCGGGGCTGGATATGGCGACTGCGCTGGCCATCGTCGGCACGCGCGAGCGCAGCCACTTCCGCACACTGGCCGATGCTGGCAAGCAGCTTGGCCGCGACCAAGTGAAATTCAGCGAAACCCAGCACAGCGTCGCGTCGCGCTTTTTTGAGGTCCATGGCCAGCTCCGGCTGGACCAGACCACGGTGGAAGAGCGCTCGGTGCTGCAGCGCGATGGCCTGGTGGTAACCACCATCTGGCGTGAGCGCGGGGTAAGCACCGCCTTTGCCGCTGGCGCGCCGCGCAGGCCCTGAACCGGGCGCAACGCCCAGCCTCCTACAGCCCCTGTCGGCAGTGCCGGGCCGCTGCCCAGCGGGAAACCGCTATCCTACAATCGCCCGAAGTTTTTCATGACTACGCTGATCCTCCACCTCCCCCCTGGCCGACCCGGTGCTTCTGCGGTTTACGACTACGCCTTGAGCGCCGATGGCCACAGCCTCACCCGTGCGTCCAGCGGCCCGGCGGCCTTGCTGCCACTGGCCGCGCGCGGCGGCGAAATCGTCGGCGTCATTCCTGTGGCCATGCTGTCCTGGCACCAGGTCTTGCTGCCGCAAGGCGTGCAGGCAGGCTCGCCCAAACTGCGCGCGGTGCTCGACGGCCTGCTCGAAGACCGCTTGCTTGACGACGCTGACCGGCTGCATCTGGCGCTGGCCCCGTCTGCCAGCGCCGACGGGCGGTTTTGGGTGGCAGCCTGCGAGCGCGCCTGGCTGCGCGATCACCTGCAGGCGCTGGAAGCCGCACAGCGCCCCGTGAACCGGCTGGTGCCCGAATTTGCCCCTGAAACCGGGCCGCTGCAGCTCTTTGTGATCGGCGACGCGGACGCGCCTCAGATGGTTGTCACCGGCCAGGCGGCGGGCGGTGTACTGCGCTTGCCGCTGTCGGCTTCGGCTTTGCCGATGCTTCCCGCACTGGACGACGCCAGCGCCGGGGCGGTCGGGCTGTTCGCCGAGCCTGCGCTGGCGGGGCTGGCTGAGCAGGTCTTGGGGCGCAGCGTGGCGGTGTTGACGCCCGCCCAGCGCTGGCTGGACGCGGCGGGCTCGCGCTGGGACTTGGCGCAGTTCGACCTGATCTCGTCAACCCGCGCGCGCACCTTTAAACGCCTCTTGGGTGCCGGGCAGCAGATACTGCGGGCAGCCGCCTGGCGGCCAGCGCGCTGGGGCGCTGTGCTGTTGCTGGTGGCTAATCTGGTCGGGCTCAATGCCTGGGCCTGGAAGGAAACCTCAGCGCTGACGGCCGGCCGCAATGCGCTGCGCGGCACCCTGACGCAAACTTTTCCGCAGGTGCGTGTGGTGGTTGATGCTCCACTGCAAATGGAGCGCGAAGTCACCGCATTGCGTCTGGCCAGCGGCGCCGCATCGGAGCGTGACCTCGAAGCCATGCTGGCCGCGCTAGGCAGCGCTGTGCCTGCCGGCCGTGTACCCGCGGCCATTGAATACGCCGGGAGCGAGGCCCGCGTCAAAGGCATGGAGCTGACCAGTGAGGAAGCCGCCAAACTGACTGCGCAGTTGCAGGGCCGCAGCTATGACACCCGTATCGACGGCGACGCGCTGGTGATTCGCCACCGGGCGACACCATGAAGCCCACCGACGCGCTGGCTCCGATGCTGCTGCGCTGGCGGGCTTTGAAGCCCCGCGAGCAAACGCTGGTGCTGGGCGCGCTGGCGCTGGTCTGCGTGGCGCTGCTGTGGTGGGTGGGTCTCTCGCCCGCGCTGACAACGCTGCGCGAGGCGCGGGCCCAGCAAGCCCTGCTTGCCGCCGACATGGAGAAAATGCAGCGCCTGCGGGCCCAGGCGCTGTCGATTCAGGCGCAGCCCAAAATGGAGCGGACCGAATCGATTCGCGCACTGGAAGCGCTGGTCAAACAGCGGCTCGGCAGCAGCGCCCAGATGAGCGTGGTCGGCGACCGCGTGACGGTCATGCTCAAGGGCACAGGGCCGGACGAGCTGGCGCAGTGGCTGTCACAGGCGCGCATCAACGCCCGCGCGGTGCCCAGTGATGTGCGCCTGGTGCGCGTGGCGGGCAGTGCCGATGGCCGTGCCGGCTGGGAAGGCTCTGTCACTTTCAGCCTGGCTGCGCCTTGATGGCCACGCAGCGGCGCGGATGCATCGCGGTCAACCATCAACTGGCGGCTATCCGTCAGCGGGGGCGAAGCGGTTTCGCCCCCGCCGCCGGGCCGCTTGTCGCGCCATCGCAGACCATTTGGCCCGCCGTTCATTGATTCAGACCCCCCTTTTTTAGACCCACCTCATGCTGCGCTCGCCCTCTTCGGTCCGCCACCCATCCCCACGCGCACCTTGGGGCTGGGCGCTGACGGGTGGGTTGATTGGCTTAGTGCTGGCGCTGGTTTTTTTTGCGCCAGCCGCGTGGGTAGCCAATGCCGTTCATGGTGCCAGCGCCGGGCAAGTCCAGCTCATTGATGCTGGCGGCACACTCTGGAACGGCTCGGCGCGCCTGCTGCTGACCGGCGGTGCCGGCAGCCGTGACCAGGCGGCGCTGCCCGGTCGGCTGCGCTGGCAACTGCGGTCGGGCTGGATGGCTTTTTCGCTGCAAATCAATGCCGACTGCTGCACCCCTGTGCCGCTGCAAATGCGCATTGAACCCAGCTGGTCAGGCGCACGCGTGCAGATGGCCGACGGGCAGTCGCAGTGGCCCGCTGCGGTGCTGACCGGGCTCGGCACGCCCTGGAACACGGTGCAGGCCGATGGCACTCTCAGCCTGAGCACCCAGGGGTTTTCGCTCACGTCGAACGCTGGCCGCATCACCATGACCGGCAACGCCGCCATCACAGCGCTGGGCATCTCGTCGCAGCTGAGCACGCTCAAACCCATGGGTAGTTACAAGCTGGCCATTACCGGAACCACCGGTGGCGATGCGCCCGCGCTCGCCCTGAGCACACTCGAAGGCAGCCTGCAACTAAGCGGCAACGGCAAGTGGGTTGGCTCGCGGCTGCGTTTTGAGGGCGAGGCCCGCGCCGCACCCGAACACGAAGCGGCGCTCGCCAATCTTCTCAATATCATTGGACGTCGCAGCGGCGCACGATCCATCATCACCCTGGGCTAAAAAGCATGACTAACCGCCTGACTTCTCCCTCCGCGCGCGCCGCATTGCAGCCGCCGGTACGCGTTCCTTCCGCTATGCTTTTAGTAGCTGCTTGCGCCCTTCTTCTGTGCGCTGCTGGCCAATTGAAGGCACAAACCGCGCCCGTACCCCCACCTGCTGCCAGCTCGGCAACAGATCGCGCCAAGGCTCGCACCGATGCGAGAGCGCTGGGACGCCCTGCGGCACGCGATGCGGCCGCAGCAGGCGCTCCGGCAGCGGGGGCTGCACCCGCCGGTGCGCCCGTGCTGGCACCGAATGTGGCAACCGGGCCGTCGTCGAACACCACGAAGATCGGCGCCGGTGGCCAGGTCACGCTGAATTTTTCCAACGCCGAGATTGAATCGGTGGCGCGAACGATGGCAACGATTACCGGGCGCAATGTGGTAGTTGATCCGCGCGTCAAGGGCGTGATGTCCATCGTCACGACCTCGCCAGTCAACTCGGCGCAGGCGCTGCGATTGTTTTCGAGCCAGTTGCGTACCCAGGGCTTTGCGCTGGTTGAGTCGGCCGGCATTTATCTGGTGGTGCCCGAGGCTGATGCGAAGCTGCAGTCTGGCGCGGTGTCGGTCGGTAAAGCCCCGGCGGCGAGCGGCCAGATCCAGACGCAGATTTTTCGCCTGAACCACGAAACCGCCAACAACCTGGTGCCGGTGCTCAGGCCGCTGATCAGCCCGAACAACACCATCAACGTCAACCCCGGCAACAACTCGCTGATCGTCACCGACTACGCTGACAACCTGCAGCGCATCGGCACCATCATCGCCGCGCTCGACGTGGTGAATGCCACCGGCGTCGAGATCATCCGGCTGCAGCACGCGATTGCCACTGATCTGGCTCCGCTGGTCACGCGGCTGATTGATGCCAGCGGCCCCGGTGCTGCAGCTGGCCAGGCCGACTCGTCGTTTCGCACCACGCTACTGGCCGAGCCACGCAGCAACTCGCTGATTCTTCGCGCCGCCAACCCGGCGCGCGTGGCGCTGGTGCGTACGCTGGTCGAAAAGCTCGATCAGTCAGCCTACGGCGATGGCGCCAACGGGGCGGCCGGCAACATCCACGTCGTGTACCTGAAAAACGCTGACGCGACCAAGCTGGCAGCGACCTTGCGTGCGTCGATTTCTGCCAGTGCTGTCGGCCAGAGCGGCGCGGGCGGCAGCCCGGGCCTGCCGCAGGGACCCCAGGGCGGGCCGGGTGGCGCGGGCGCGGCCCAGGCTTCTGCCGCGATGAGCGTGGCCGGCACCAGCAGCCTGACCGCGAACCAGCCTTCGACCGGCGGCCAGATTCAGGCCGACCCATCGACCAACTCGCT
>JANOOO010000260.1:0-2501 GCA_031421375.1 Polaromonas sp. | reverse complement strand
GCGCCACTGCTGCTGGTCAGGCTGCCGAGGTTGTCGATCAGCTCTTTCGCCGACGCGATGACCTTGGGGATTTCGCCCGCCGCATCGCCGACCAGCACGTTGCGCTCGGCCCCGTCGGGTAATAGCGGGTCGGTCAGCAGGCCGGTGTAGGCCCGAATGTTGGTGCCGCCGACGACGCCGCGCACCAGCGTGAACACGCTCGACGTGCGCAGCCAGTGCGCGTCTTTGGCCGCCACGTCGATCAGGATTCGCGCCTTGCCGTCGGCGGCCAGCTCGATGCGGCTGACGCGGCCAATCGGGAAACCCGAGAACGTCAAGTCCTTGCCGACCACGATGCCTTCGGAGTCATCAGCCACCAGCACCAGCCGCTGCGTGGCGTCGAACACGCCGCGCGCGTACAGCACATAAAGCGCCGAACTGCTCACCAGCAGCAGCATGAAAATCATCAGCAAGCGCGCTTTGAATTCGAGGTTGCGCACGCCGGGCGCGCCTGCTAGCGATGGGGGATCGTCGGGTTTCGGAGCGTTCATCGGCGTCAATAGTAATTGCCGATCAGAGAGACCACTTCGACCATCAGCAACACCGAGAACATGCGCACCAGACCGCGAATCTCGGGGCTGGCGCGCACGCTGGTGATGCCGCCCATGCCGTAGAGCGCCGAGGCCATCGGAATCAGCGACACCGCGAGGCAAAAGAAAAACGTCTTCAGCACAAAGATCAGCGACACCGCCGGGCTGAAGACCTGGCCGAAGAGTCGCGTGAAGGCAGCGGTGCCGGCCAGGTTGAAGCCATACACCGCCAGGTAAGCCACGACCAGCGCGACCACGCAGCTCAGCGCGGCCAGCGTGAGCCCTGAAAAAATGCCCGCGACCACGCGCGGCAACACTTCGGCTCGGACCGGGTCAATGCCGCGTTGCCGCAGTGCCTCAAGCCGGCCGCTGGCTTGCAGGGCCGACAGCTCGGCCCCATCGGGAATGGTGCAGCGCAGCGCGACGAACAGGGCGGCGGTCAGCGGAATCAGCTCAATCACCAGCACCCGGATGACGACCTGCAGCGCGAACTGCGACAGCCCGTAGCTCAGCGCCGTGACCAGCACGATGCGCGTGATAACCACCGTGACCAGCGCAGCGAAAACCGTGAAGCCAAGCAGGATGGGAGCGGTGTTGAGGTAGATGTGGCGCGCCAGCACGCCCCGGCTGCTGGCGGCGTAGCTCGACGGTGAGAGCGTCAGCACCAGAATCATTGCGCCTAGCTGCACCAGTTGCCACCATTCAATCAACCAGTAACGCGCGTCGCGGCCGGTTTCCTGGAGCTGGCGCTGCCAGAGGTCGGAGGGGATCATCGGCGAAATGATAACGAACGGGATGCTGGCACTGGTGCCGCGCCGCAAGGAAGCACTGCGCCGGCCGCGCTGGCCGCGCCGGCCTGACGACTACGCCAGCGGCCCGTCTCTCAAAGGCAGCGAGCCGTTGGGGATGCCGCCCTGCAAGCCCAGAACGCTGGCGAGCCGGGCAATCTCTGCGCGGTCGCCCTGCCACAGGGCCTGCACATAAGCGCGGTAGTCGGGATGCCAGTCAGCGGCGCCCTCAAGCGCTGCGGCGTCGCCCGCCACCGCGTCCAGCTCTTCCACGTGTGCGGCGACTTCGGCCGCGAGGGTGCAGACGGTGTTGAGAATTTTGTCGCGGTCCGGGTCGTCGGGCTTGAGCCCGGTCACGCCAAACAGATCAAAGACCATCGCTGTGTTCGCCTCAGCCTGCGGGTCGGGGATATCGGAGCCGGTTTCCGGATCGACCATTGCCGCATCAGGAAAAGCCGCCTGATTGGCAGCGCTCAACAGTTGTTCGCGAAAGGTGGCTGTCATGGTGGTTTGCAAGGTTTAGATTGGAAAAAGTCGCTCAACGTGGCGCGAAGCGGAGCGACGCATTTTCGCTCGCTTGGCGCCCGCGACCGATTCAAGCAGTCGCTATTAAAATCAGAGCTGCTTTCGCCCGTGTGTATTGGCTTAAAAGGCTTTTTTTCATAAATGCAACTACTCAAGGCTAAAAAGTCCTTGCGATTGCTTTGCCTTGCGCAAAGCACCTGGCAGCAAGCATGCAACACCACACTAGGACGGAAAGCTTAAGTCAAGCCATAACGGGTTGCCCAAACGCTGATGGATGCCCCGCAACGGTGGCTTGATGCGCGGCAGCGACAAGAGTCACCAAACGCATTGACAGCGCCGTTAAGTCCATTCAAATCAAGCATTTACCCGCAACTTGAAAAAACAGCATGAGCTTGACGCGCGGCCCCGGGCTCACGTATCCTCCCGCCCATGATGCCCTCCCGCCCATGATGCGCGCCGTTTCCCTGATCTCCACGATGATCGCCACCACTTTGCTGGTTGCCAGCCCGGTGCGCGCCGACGACCTGGACCGGCTGCTGGCCGAGCGCAGCCTCAAAAGCCAAATTGAGCAAGTCGGCCAAACGGTGCGCAGCAAAACGTCAGAACTGGTCGTCAGCGC
>JANOOO010000259.1:0-1781 GCA_031421375.1 Polaromonas sp. | reverse complement strand
CGCATCAACGCGCGCGAGCCAACGCCGAATCAATGCCAGCACCGAATTGAGCAGCAGCACGATAGCCAGCAACACGATGCCCAGCGCCAGCGCCAGCGGCAAATCGCCCTTGCTGGTTTCAAGCGCAATCGCCGTCGTCATTACACGCGTGAAGCCCTCAATGTTGCCGCCGACGATCATCACCGCGCCCACTTCCGAAATCGCGCGGCCAAACGCCGCGATCAACACGGTGAGCAAGGCATAGCGCTCGTCCAGAAGCAAAATCAGGCTCCGCATCAATCGCCCGGCACCAAGCGACTGCAGCTGCTCGCCGTGGCTGCGGTCGGCGTCTTCAATCGTTTGACGCACCAGAGCCGCAACGATGGGCAGCACCAGAATCGATTGCGCCAGCACCATCGCCTTGAACGAGAACAGCCAGCCCAGATGCCCCAGCGGCCCGCTGCGCGACAGCAGCAGATACACCACCAGGCCGACCACCACCGCAGGCAGCGCCAGCGCCGTGTTCAAAAACGCCAGCACCACGCCGCGTCCGCGAAAGCGCGCCACGCCCAGCCAGGCCCCGCCAAGCAGGCCCAGACTGCAGGCAATCAGGCAAGCGCTGGCGCTGACCGCCAGCGAGCGGGCAACGATGCCGAGCAGCACCGGATCAAAAGATGTGATGAGCGCAAAGGCCGTGGCCGCGCTGTCAGAAAAAGTGTTCATGCGAAAAGTTTGGCGCGACTGTAGCGCAGGTCAACATGCGCGGATGCCTGTCCTGCGGGCCTGCTAGGCAGTGCTTTGCATAGGCTCGAACCGATAATCTGACGACCATGCACCAGGTCGAGCTGTCTTATCTTTTGTCTCCGCAGCGCAGCGCCGATGCGTTGATTCGCAACCCCCTGATGGACATGCTGCACGCGGTGCGCGAGCAGGGCTCCATCGCCAAAGCCTCGAAGTCATTGGGATTGTCATACCGCAACGTCTGGGGTGCGTTGAAGGATTGGGAGGCAAAGCTGGGCCGCGAACTCATCGTCTGGGACAAGGGTCAGCGTGCAAAGTTGACCGAGTTTGGCGAGAAGCTGCTCTGGGCCGAACGGCAGGCGCAGGCCAGGCTGGCACCGCAGATTGAAGCGCTGCGCGGCGACATCGAGCGCGCCTTTGCCAGCGCCTTCGACGACAGCGCGCATCTGCTGACGCTCTACGCCAGCCACGATGCCGCGCTGACTGCGCTGCGCGAACACGCCAGTCAGAGCAGCCTGCATCTGGACATTCGCTTCATGGGCAGCGTCGATGCCATCGCCGCGCTCAACGCCGGGCGCTGCACGCTTGCCGGCTTTCACACACTCGATCAGCCGGGCAGGCAAACAGTCTCGGCTAAAACCTACCGCAGCCTGCTCAAGCCCGGCCTGCACAAATTAATCGGTTTTGCACACCGGACGCAGGGCTTGATCGTCGCCAAACATAACCCGATGCGACTGCGCACGCTCGCCGATCTGACGCGCGCTGACGTGCGCTACGTGAACCGCGCGTTCGGCACCGGCACCCGCGTACTGCTCGACGAGTTGCTGGCGCAGGCCGGCATTGCTTCGTCTGCCCTCCAGGGCTACGACACACAGGAGCCGTCGCACAGCGCCGTAGCACAAGCTGTAGCCTCAGGCTCAGCCGATGCCGGCCTGGGCATTGAAGCCGCAGCCCGCGCCAAGGGCTTGGGCTTTGTGGCGCTGACAGACGAGCGCTACCACCTGGTCTGCCTGAAGTCCGCGCTCGACACGCCGCCGGTGCAGGCCCTGCGAGCTGCCTTG
>JANOOO010000258.1:0-5297 GCA_031421375.1 Polaromonas sp. | reverse complement strand
CCCGTGAACAACTGGCGCGGACGGCCGATCTTGTATTCGGGGTCGCCAATCATCTCGTTGAGCTGCGCAATCCAGCCAACGGTGCGTGCCAGCGAGAACACGGCGGTAAAAAGCGGAACCGGAATGCCAATGGCGCGCTGCACGATGCCGGAATAAAAATCGACATTGGGGTAGAGCTTGCGCGAGACGAAGTAATCGTCTTCGAGGGCAATTTTTTCAAGCGACATCGCCAGCTTGAAAAGCGGGTCTTTCTCAAGCCCCATCTCAGCGAGGACTTCCTTGCAGGTTTCCTGCATCAACTTGGCGCGCGGGTCGTAGTTTTTATAAACCCGGTGGCCAAAACCCATCAGCTTGACACCTGAATTCTTGTCTTTCACCTGCTTGATGAAGTCGCCAATTTTTTCGACGCCGCCGTTCTTTTGAATGTCGCCCAGCATATTGAGCGCCGCTTCATTGGCCCCGCCATGCGAAGGCCCCCACAGGCAAGCCACGCCGGCGGCAATCGCGGCAAACGGGTTGGTTCCCGACGAGCCGCACAGGCGCACCGTCGAGGTCGAGGCGTTTTGTTCGTGGTCAGCATGCAGCGTGAAGATGCGGTCCATCGCGCGTTCAAGCACCGGGCTGATCTTGTAGGTTTCGCACGGTGTGGCAAACATCATGTGCAGAAAGTTGCCCGCGTAGCTCAACTCGTTCTTGGGGTACATGTAGGGCTGGCCCACGGTGTATTTGTAGGCCATTGCAACCAGAGTCGGCATTTTGGCGATCAGGCGAATCGCCGAGATGTCGCGGTGCTGGGGATTGTTGATGTCGGTGCTGTCGTGATAGAAGGCCGACAGTGCGCCAACCAGGCCGGTCATGATGGCCATCGGGTGCGCGTCACGGCGAAAGCCGCGCAGAAAAAACTGCATCTGCTCATTGACCATGGTGTGGCTGGTCACGCGGCCAACGAAGTCTTTTTTCTGGTCACCGTTGGGCAGCTCGCCGTAGAGCAGCAGGTGACAAACTTCAAGGTAATCGCAGTTCAGGGCCAACTGCTCGATCGGGTAGCCGCGATACAGCAGCTCGCCCTTGTCACCGTCGATGTAGGTGATGGCCGACTGGCAGGCAGCCGTGGACATGAAGCCCGGGTCATAAGTGAACATGCCCGTCTGCGCGTAGAGCTTGCGGATGTCCACGACGTTGGGGCCCACGCTGCCTTCGTAAACCGGCAGTTCCACGCTCGGGCTCCCGTTGCTGAATGAGAGGGTGGCTTTGTTATCGGCGAGCTTCATTTTGATGTTCCAGAGCTGATTAAATTAAATGGGCAACCGAAGGACGCAGCAATTGCAGCACCTCCAGCGCCTGGGGTGTTGAGGCACTGGCGCGTGCTTCGGGGTCTTCAAGCTGATCGGCTTCGCGCCGTTTTAGCAGCAGGTCGAGCAGGTCGTTGTCGGTGAGCTCCATCAAACTGCTCAGCCCGCTGGCCTGTCTGACGGTCAACGCGGCTTCGTGACACTGAAAAAAACGCGCAATCAGCAAATCGTTTTCAAGCAGGCCGCGCCGGCAGCGCCACTTCAGCTTGCTCAGGCTTCGTTCGTCAAGCAGGCAAGTCATGATGGGTTGAATGTGTTGAAAGGGTAGAAGGGGATGAAGGGGTTGGGAAGCTCAAACGGAGCGCAACACCAGCATTTCCTTGATCTTGCCAATGGCCTGCGCCGGGTTGAGGTTCTTCGGACAAACATCGACGCAGTTCATGATGGTGTGGCAGCGAAACAGGCGGTACGGGTCTTCCAGGTTGTCGAGCCGCGCAGCGGTGCCATCGTCGCGGGAATCAGCAATGAACCTATAGGCTTGCAGCAAGCCGGCCGGGCCGACGAACTTGTCCGGGTTCCACCAGAAGCTGGGGCAGGCTGTTGAGCAGCAGGCGCACAAGATGCACTCGTACAAACCATTGAGCTCGTCACGCTCTTCCGGGCTTTGCAGGCGCTCTTTCTCGGGCGGCGGGGTGTCGTTGACGAGGTAGGGCCGGATTGAGTTGTACTGCTTGAAGAACTGCGTCATATCGACGATCAGGTCGCGCACCACCGGCAGGCCGGGCAGGGGTTTGAGCACGATCTTGCCGGGCAGCGTGCGCATGTTGGTCAGGCAGGCCAGGCCGTTTTTGCCGTTGATGTTCATGGCGTCGGAGCCGCACACGCCTTCGCGGCACGAGCGCCGAAAGCTGATCGTCGGATCGACCGCCTTGAGCTTCATCAGCGCATCAAGCAGCATGCGCTCGCTGCCGTCAAGCTCGACGTGGATGCTCTGCATGTAGGGCTTGGCATCGGTGTCGGGGTCGTAGCGGTAAATCTGGAAGGTACGAAGGGTCATGGTGTGCTCGCGGGTCAGTGGGGCAGGCAAAAAATCATCGATAGCCGAATGCGTTGTGCTTGGCCTAAAAACTGCGGACCTTCAACGGCACCGAATCGACCGTCAGCGGCTTCATCTGAACCGGCTTGTAGCTGAGCGCGTTGCCTTCGCTGTGCCACAACGTGTGCTTGTGCCATTCGGCGTCGTTGCGTCCATTTGGGTGCGCCGCGCTGTCGCCGTAGTCATCGACCGAGTGCGCCCCACGGCTTTCATGACGGGCTGCGGCTGAAACGATGGTCGCCTGTGCGGCTTCAATCAGATTTTCAACCTCAAGCGCCTCAATGCGCGCGGTGTTGAATATTTTTGACTTGTCTTTAAGGTTGATCGCCTGGACGCGCTGGCGCAAGGCGGCGATTTTCGCTACGCCCTCATTCATCGTGGCCTGGGTGCGAAACACGCCGGCGTGCTGCTGCATGGTGCTGCGAATGTCATTGGCAACGTCTTGCGCATACTCGCCGCCGACGCTGTTGTCGAGCCGCGCGATGCGCGCCAGCGCCGCGTCTGCGGCACCTGCCGGCAAAGGCTTGTGTTGCGTGATCTTGCTGTTTTCGACGATATGGTTGCCTGCTGCGCGGCCAAACACCAGCAGGTCGAGCAGCGAATTGGTGCCAAGCCGGTTGGCACCGTGAACGCTGACGCAGGCGCATTCGCCCACCGCATAAAGCCCCCCGACGGCGACGCTTTGGTTGCCCGCATCTTGCGTGACGACCTGTCCATGAATGTTGGTTGGGATGCCGCCCATCTGGTAGTGAATGGTTGGCACCACGGGAATCGGCTCGCGCGTGATATCGACATTGGCAAAGTTGTGGCCGATCTCGAACACCGAAGGCAGACGCTTCATGATGGTTTCGACACCCAGGTGCGTCATGTCCAGATTGATGTAGTCCTTGTGCGGCCCGCAACCCCGGCCTTCCTTGATCTCCTGGTCCATGCAGCGCGAAACGTAATCGCGCGGAGCCAGGTCTCTATAGGCCGGCGCATAGCGCTCCATGAAGCGCTCGCCGTTGCTGTTGCGCAAAATGGCACCTTCGCCGCGGCAGCCTTCGGTCAGCAGCACGCCGGCCCCATGCACGCCGGTGGGGTGAAACTGCCAGAACTCCATGTCTTCGAGGGGGATGCCCGCGCGCGCTGCCATGCCCAGCCCGTCGCCGGTGTTGATGAAGGCATTGGTTGAGGCTTCAAAAATCCGGCCTGCTCCGCCGGTGGCTAGCAGGGTGGTTTTGGCTTCAAAGATATGCACGTCGCCGGTTTCCATCTCAAGCGCGCTGACGCCCAGCACGTCGCCGTCGGCGTCACGAATCAGGTCGAGAGCCAGCCACTCGACGAAAAAGCTGGTTTTTTCCTTGATGTTTTGCTGGTACAGCGTGTGCAGCATGGCGTGGCCAGTGCGGTCGGCGGCAGCGCAGGCGCGTTGCACTGCTTTTTCGCCGTAGTTGGCGGTGTGCCCGCCAAAGGGGCGCTGATAAATCGTGCCGTCGGGGTTGCGGTCAAAGGGCATGCCCATGTGTTCGAGCTCATAGACGACGCGTGGCGCTTCACGGCACATGTACTCAATGGCGTCCTGGTCGCCCAGCCAGTCTGAGCCCTTGACGGTGTCGAAGAAGTGATAGTGCCAGTTGTCCTCGGACATGTTGCCGAGAGCGGCACCAATGCCGCCCTGCGCCGCGACGGTGTGCGAGCGCGTCGGGAAAACCTTTGAGAGCACAGCGACATTCAGGCCGGCCTTGGCCAGTTGCAGCGAGGCGCGCATGCCGGAGCCACCCGCGCCGACGATCACCACGTCGAATTTGCGTCGGGGTAGTTTGGAGGTAGCTGTCATTTTTTGAATGCCTGGGAAGCGTTGCGGCGAAATAGCACGATCAGCGAAAAAGCAAAGGTAGAAAAGCTCACAGGCGCCAGAGCACCTGCACGGCCCAGCCGCCGCAGGCGATCAGCCAGACCAGCGTGACAACCTGCAGCGACAGGCGCAGTGCCACGGATTTAACGTAGTCCATCCAGATGTCGCGCATGCCAACCCAGACGTGATAGACCAGCGCGATGACCACGGTGAAGGTCAAGACTTTCATCCACTGCGATGAAAATGTGCCGGCCCATTTGTCATAGCCAATCGGGCCGCGGCTGAACAGCAATTGCGCCAGCACCAGCACCGTGAAAAGCGCCATCAGTGCAGCGGTGACGCGCTGCGCCAGCCAGTCGCGCAGGCCGTAGTGCGCGCCGACGACGAGGCGTTTGGTACCGTAATTGACAGCCATGCGGGTGTGTCCTGAGAAAAGGGGTTTTTTGTTGCGGGATAGCAAGCTGGCAGGGGTGGCGGAGATCAGTAGGCGCCGAACAATTTGGCACCCAAAACAAGCGTCAGCAGCACGCTTGAAGCCAGCGTGAAGAGCGCCGAACTTTTGCCAAATTTCTTGGCTACCGCAGCGTGGTTGATGTCCATCCAGAGGTGGCGCAGGCCGGCGATGAAATGGTGCAGGTAGGCCCAGATCAGCGCGAGCACCACCAGTTTCCAGAAAAATCCGGGCAAACCCAGCAGACCGAAATTGAACGCGGCCTTGAATTTTTCAAAGGAGATTTCTGACGACACCGACTTGTCGAACAGCCACAAAATGAAAGGCAGCAGCAAAAACATCAAGGCGCCGCTGATGCGGTGAAGAATGGAAACGATGCCCGCAGGCGGCAATCGATAACCGGGAAGGTCGGTAAAGGCGTTGATGTTTCGAAATTCAGGGCGTTTCGCGGGGGCGGTGGGCGTTAATTCGGACATAAATTTTGTTTTCTATCGTTCTGCGTAGCGGCGTGGTAACTGCCCTGCGCACTGTGCCGGATGGCCGCGCGAATCGGTGGCTCAAATTCTATTGCAATAGGGTGTTAACCCTGATGGGCGGTGGCTTCCAGCCCTCAAACCCGTC
>JANOOO010000257.1:0-4529 GCA_031421375.1 Polaromonas sp. | reverse complement strand
GTCGATGCACCTGACGGCACCGCCGCGCGGCCCATGACGCCGGACTCCAGCAACACATCACATTCGACGGTGGGGTTGCCACGGCTGTCAAGAATTTCCCGGCCGACGATATCGACGATTGCGCTCATTGTTTTCCTTGATAAATAAAAAAAGCTCAGATTGAGGCGGCTACGCCTTCGACCAAAACCATATTGAAAAATTCGGTTGCGCCTTTGCGCTTGGTACACGCGGCGCGGTACAGCTCGCCGTCGTAAAAAGCCTTGGCCTTTTCAAAACTCGGAAAGCGAAGCAGGGCGATGCGGCCCGGTTTCCAGTCGCCTTCAAGCACGTCCAACTTTCCGCCGCGCACCAGGTACTCGCCGCCCGCTGCCGCCACCGCTGCGGGTGCGGCTGCCATGTATTGCTTGTATTGGTCCATGTCGGAAATTTGCATATCGACAATGATGTAAGCGTGGGTCATAAAAACCTCCTTGGTTTTAATTGAAGTCGTTTTCGAGCAGCGGCGTCTTTTTCACAACGCGGTCCAGCGCTATCAATGTTTCAAGCAGCGCGCGCATGTGCCGCAGCGGCACCGCGTTCGGCCCGTCGCTTAGCGCTTTGGCCGGGTCGGGGTGCGTCTCCATAAAGAGCCCGCTGACGCCCGCGCCGACTGCTGCACGCGCCAGCACCGGAACCATCTCGCGTGCGCCGCCGCTGCTGGTTCCTTGCCCGCCGGGTTTTTGCACAGAATGCGTCACGTCGAACACCACCGGCGCGCCGGTGTTGCGCATTTCGGCAAGGCTGGTCATGTCGGCAACCAGGTTGTTGTAGCCAAAGCTGACGCCGCGCTCGCAAGCCATGAAGCGGTCTTCGCTCAAGCCCTTTTCGCGGGCTGCAGCACGGGCTTTGTCGATGACGTTCTTCATATCCCAGGGGGCCAGAAACTGCCCCTTCTTGATATTGACCGGCAGGCCCGACTGCGCGACAGCGTGAATAAAGTCGGTCTGGCGGCACAAAAAGGCCGGCGTTTGCAGCACATCGACGACGGCGGACACGGCTTCGATGTGCGCCTGTTCATGCACGTCGGTCAGCAGTGGCACGCCGAGTTCGCGCTTGACCTTCGCCAGAATCTCCAGCCCCCTGTCCATGCCCGGGCCGCGAAAGCTGGTGCCGCTGGAGCGGTTGGCCTTGTCGTAACTCGACTTGAAGATGAAGGGGATGCCGAGCGAGGTGGTAATTTCCTTCAACGTGCCGGCCGTGTCCATCTGCAGTTGCTCGGACTCGACGACGCACGGGCCGGCGATTAAAAAGAAGGGCCGATTCAGGCCGATGTCGAAGCCGCAAAGTTGCATGGTCAGGCTACCGCCTTCAGGGGGTTGATGAAGGGTTTGGCGTCTTGGCCAGAGCCTGCGCGATGCGCCAGCGAGGCCGCGATGTAGGCATTAAACAGCGGGTGGCCGTCCCACGGTGTGGATTTGAACTCGGGGTGAAATTGCACGCCGATGAACCACGGGTGAACGTCCTGCGGCAGTTCGACGATCTCGGTCAGTTGCTCGCGCTGCGTCAGCGCTGATATCACCAGGCCCGACTTGCGCAGCGCATCAAGGTAATTGACGTTGGCTTCATAGCGATGGCGATGGCGCTCGCGGACCACGCTGCCGTAGATTTTGTGCGCCAGCGTGCCCGCAGCAACGTCGGCGCTTTGCGCGCCCAGGCGCATGGTGCCGCCGAGGTCAGACTTCGCGTCGCGCGTCTTGATGCTGCCGTCAGCGTCTTGCCACTCGGTAATCAGCGCAATCACCGGGTGCGGCGTCTGCGGGTCGAACTCGGTGCTGTTGGCACCTGCCAGGCCGGCCACGTGGCGGGCGAATTCGATGGTGGCAACCTGCATGCCCAGGCAAATGCCGAGGTAGGGCGTTTTGTTTTCGCGGGCGAAACGGGCGGCGCAAATTTTGCCCTCCACGCCCCGCACGCCGAAGCCGCCAGGCACCAAAATGCCGTCGAACTTGGCGAGCCGCGACACGTTCTCGGGTGTGATGGTTTCAGAATCGATGTACTCGACCACCACCTTGGTGTGGTTCTTCATGCCAGCGTGGCGCAGGGCCTCATTGAGTGACTTGTAGCTGTCTGACAGCTCAACATACTTGCCAACCATCGCAATGCTGACTTCGCTTTGCGGGTGCTCAAACTCATGAACCAGATCGTCCCAGCGCTTCAATTTGGCTGGCGGTGTGTTAAGCCGCAGCTTGTCGCAGATCAGGCCGTCAAGCCCTTGCTCATGCAACATGCGCGGCACCTTGTAGATGGTGTCCACATCCCACATCGAGATCACGCCCCATTCGGGCACGTTGGAGAACAGCGAAATTTTCTCGCGCTCCTCGTTCGGTATGGGGCGGTCCGCGCGGCACAACAGCACGTCGGCCTGAATGCCGATTTCGCGCAACTGTTTGGCGGTGTGCTGGGTCGGCTTGGTTTTGAGCTCGCCTGCGGCGGCAATCCACGGCACGTAGCTCAAATGCACGAAGGCGCTCTGGTTGGCACCCATGCGCAAGCTCATCTGGCGCACTGCCTCCAGAAAGGGCAGCGACTCAATGTCGCCGACGGTGCCGCCAACTTCAACGATGGCGACATCGACTGCCTCGGGCGTATCGACACCGGCGCCGCGCTTGACGAACTCCTGAATTTCGTTGGTGACGTGTGGAATCACCTGCACCGTTTTGCCGAGGTAGTCGCCGCGACGTTCCTTCTCAAGCACGCTTTTGTAGATTTGCCCGGTCGTGAAGTTGTTCGACTTGCGCATGCGCGTTTCGATGAAACGCTCATAGTGGCCGAGGTCGAGATCGGTTTCAGCGCCGTCCTCGGTGACAAAAACCTCGCCGTGCTGAAACGGCGACATCGTGCCGGGATCGACGTTGAGGTAGGGGTCAAGCTTGATGAGGGTGACTTTGAGGCCGCGCGATTCAAGGAGCGCAGCCAGCGAAGCCGATGCAATTCCCTTGCCGAGGGAAGACACCACACCGCCGGTGACGAAGACAAATTTGGTCATGTCGGTCGCGAACTGCAAGTTCGTCCAGGTGGGAAATTCTAATTATATGGGCTGGGTTTTGCGCTCCGAAACCGATTCGGTGAACTGATACATTGCGATTCATGAGCAATGACACACGGGCTGCGAGCGGCCCAATACAGAACGCGGAACCGCTCGAACTGGCCGGCAAACACATCGTGCTGGGCCTGTCCGGCGGCATCGCCTGCTACAAGGGCGCCGAGTTGTGCCGGGCGCTGATCAAGGCCGGTGCCACGGTGCAGGTGGTGATGACCGAGGCGGCCGAACAGTTCATTACGCCGGTGACGATGCAGGCGCTCAGCGGCCGCCCGGTTTTCACCAGCCAGTGGGACAGCCGCGCGGCGGGCGAGGTGGCCAACAGCATGGCGCACATCAACCTGTCGCGTGAGGCCGATGCCATTTTGATCGCGCCCTGCAGCGCTGACTTCATGGCGAAGCTGTTGCATGGCTCTGCCTCCGACCTGCTGAGCCTGTTGTGCCTGGCGCGGCCGATGGCCGAGGTACCGCTGCTGCTGGCCCCGGCGATGAACCGCGAGATGTACGCCCACCCGGCCACGCAGCGCAACCTGCGGCAGCTCAGCGATGACGGCGCGACGATTCTGGGTGTGGGCAGCGGCTTTCAGGCTTGCGGTGAGACCGGCGATGGCCGCATGCTCGAGCCCGATCAATTGCTCGACGATGTGATCGCTTTTTTTGCACCCAAAACGCTGGCCGGGCAGCGTGTGCTGATCACTGCCGGGCCGACTTACGAGGCCATCGATCCGGTGCGCGGCATCACCAATTTGTCGAGCGGGAAAATGGGTTTTGCAATTGCACGCGCGGCGTTTGAGGCCGGCGCGGCCGTCACGCTGGTGGCCGGGCCGGTGAGCTTGCCCACGCCGCGCGGCGTGACGCGAATCGACGTGAAATCGGCACAAAATATGCTTGAAGCCGTTATGGAACGGGCGCAGGCAGCTACTGTTTTCATAGCGAGTGCGGCGGTGGCTGACTGGCGGCCAGCGTTGCCCTCGGAGCGCAAAATTAAAAAAGACGGCTCGCGCGACGCACCGACGCTAGGCTTCGTCGAGAACACGGACATTCTGGCGACGGTGGCCGGGCTGGACGCGGCTCGAAGCGGCGCGCTGTTTTGCGTTGGGTTCGCAGCTGAAAGCCACGATCTGCTGGAGAACGCTAGAGCCAAGCGACGGCGCAAAAACGTCCCGCTGCTGGTCGGCAACATCGGCCCGGCCACCTTCGGCCTCGACCACAATGCGCTGCTGTTGATCGATGCACGCGGCAGTGTTGAGTTGCCGCATGCGTCAAAACGCGTGCTGTCGCGCGAGCTGGTGCGGCAGATTGGCCTGCGGCAGGGCAACCATGGCTTTCTGCCTTGAGAACAAAAATCCGACATGAAAATCGACCTCCAAATCATCGACCCTCGGCTGACAGGCAATCTGCCGCAATACGCTACGCCCGGCAGCGCCGGCCTTGACCTGCGCGCCTGCCT
>JANOOO010000256.1:0-4274 GCA_031421375.1 Polaromonas sp. | reverse complement strand
AGGGTGTCGAGGAAGGTCTGGAATTTCTTGCGGTCTGCGTCGGGCACCTGCAGGCCGACCAGAATGCGGCCGTAGTCGGCGCCCTGGTTGCGGTAGTGAAACAGCGAGATGTTCCAGTTCGGCTGCATCGCGGCCAGAAACTTCATCAGCGCACCAGGCCGTTCCGGGAAGACAAAGCGCAGCAGCCGCTCGTCTTTGGCCAGCACGCTGTGGCCGCCGACCATGTGGCGGATGTGCTCCTTGGCGAGCTCGTCATGCGTCAGGTCCAGCGCCTTGAAGCCGTGGCGCGAAAAGTTCGCTGCTATTTTGCTGCTCTCGCCGCGGGCCGAAGTCGTCAGGCCGACGAAGACGTGCGCCACCGCACCGTCGTTGATGCGGTAGTTGAACTCGGTCACGTTGCGCGCGCCGCCAGGCAGCTCGCCTATCGATTCGCAAAAGCGCCGAAAGCTGCCGCGTGCCTCGGGAATCGTCACGGCAAACAGCGCCTCGCGCTCTTCGCCGACTTCAGCGCGCTCGGCGACAAAGCGCAGGCGGTCGAAGTTCATGTTGGCACCGCACAAAATCGCCGCGTAGGTCTCGCCGCGTGTTTTGTGTTTGGCGACGTACTGCTTGATGGCTGCGACGGCCAGCGCGCCGGCCGGTTCGACGATGCTGCGGGTATCGACGAACACGTCTTTGATCGCGGCGCAGACCGAGTCGGTATCGACGGTCATGAAGTCATCAACCAGATTGCGGTTGATGCGCAGCGTCTCCACGCCCACGGTTTTCACGGCAGTGCCGTCGGAGAACAAGCCCACATCAGCCAGCGTCACGCTTTTTCTCGCGTTGACTGACTGCACCATCGCGTCGGAGTCGTTCATCTGCACGCCAATGATCTTGATCTCGGGCCGCACCGCCTTGATGTAATTGGCCACGCCCGAAATCAGCCCGCCGCCACCGATGGCGACAAATACCGCGTCGAGCTTGCCCGAGCCGAGTGCCTGCAACTGCATCAGCATCTCCATCGCGATGGTGCCCTGGCCAGCGATCACGTCGGGGTCGTCGAAGGGGTGAACAAAGCTCAAACCACGCTTTTTTTCAAGCAGCAGCGCGTGTTGGTGGGCGTCGGAATAGCTGTCGCCATGCAGCACGATCTCAACCGCTTGCGCGCCCCAGCCGCGCACCGCATCGATCTTGAGTTGCGGCGTCGTGACCGGCATCACGATGACGGCGCGGGTGCCGAGCTTGTGCGCGCTCATCGCCACGCCCTGCGCGTGGTTGCCGGCCGAGGCGCAGATCACGCCTTTTTTCAGCTGCGCCGCGCTTAAATGCGCCATCTTGTTATAGGCCCCGCGCAGCTTGAAGCTGAAGACGGGTTGCTGGTCTTCACGCTTGAGCAGCACGGTGTTTTTCAGGCGCGCGCTCAGGCTTTTGGCGGGCTCCAGCGGCGACTCAACCGCCACGTCATAGACCCGGGCAGTGAGGATTTTTTTCAGGTAGTCGGCGGGGGTCAGTGCCCTGACTTTCCGCGCGACTTTGGCGTCAGGGGCGCTGGCGTGAGTGGTGCGGGGCAGTGTTTTCTTGGCGGGCGGCATGATTTTCCTTGCAGCGGGGAATCATAAATGCCGCAAAAGCCCGGCCTGTGGCGCGTGTCAAGACGAAAAAAAGGCTCAGACCTTGCGGTCTGAGCCTGTTAATCCACTCTTTGAGGAGTGGAGGAGACAACCAGTGCAAAAATGCCTGAAGCATCTTTGCGTGGGTGTCAGTATATCAATCTATGCTGCACTGCACAATAACGGCCTAAGCCCGGATGTGGCGAGTTCCCCCACTTTGTCTGGTAACAGACAAGCCTCCCGGTAACACTTATTTTGGAAGAACAGAAAATGGAATGCACAGTCAGCTGGAATGGCAACGCCGCCAGCAACGGGTCGGCCTCCAGCATGAGTTTCACGGCCCAAACGGGCAGCGGCCACACGCTGCAGATGGACGGCGCGCCTGATGCCGCCAAGCTAGAGAACGGCGGGGCCAACCTGGCACCACGGCCCATGGAAACCGTGCTGGCCGGCACCGGCGGCTGCACCGCTTACGACGTGGTGCTGATTCTCAAGCGCGGCCGGCACGATGTGCAGGGTTGCTCGGTCAAGCTGACCTCCGAGCGAGCACAGACTGACCCGAAGGTTTTCACGAAAATTCACATGCACTTTGTGGTCACCGGTCGGGGCTTGCAGGCCGGCACGGTAGAGCGCGCCATTGCCATGAGTCACGACAAATACTGCTCGGCAACCATCATGCTGGCGAAGATGGCGGAGATCACGACGAGCTTTGAGCTCGTGGACCTTGCGCCTGCACCTTAAATCCAGTGCGCAGTCGTCGTCATCACTTTGGCCGACGCCCGCATCAGCGCCTTGACCGGCCCCGGCATTGGCGCAGCGCCTGAGCCTTCTGCTTCCTGCGCATGCCGCGCTTCATCGGTTTTCATCTGCGCCACGATGGCGCGCGATGCGTGGTCGCCTTCAGGCAAGCGGTCCAGATGACTGGCCAGATGGGCTTCGACCTGCCGCTCGGTTTCCACGACAAAACCCAGGCTCATGCGGTCGCCCAGACGGCCGGCAATCAGCCCCAGTCCGAATGCGCCCGCATACCAAAGCGGGTTGAGTAGCGAGGGCCGCGCGCCCAGCTCGTCGAGGCGCTCACGCGTCCAGGCGAGGTGGTCGCCTTCCTCGCGGCTGGCGGCGAGGAAGTGTTCGCGCAGGGCGGGGTCACGCGTGCTGAGCGCCTGCGCGGCGTAAAGCGCCTGCGCACACACCTCCCCCACATGGTTGACACGCATCAGCGCACCGGAGCGCGCTTTGTCGCCCGCACTGAGTTCGGTAATCTGCCCCGCCACCGTCGGGCAAACGCGGCTGGCGCGCGGTGCCGCAAACAAGGTTCGCAGCGCACCGTCAGCGGCTTGCAGGCCAAGATCAATCGCTGAAGTCATCGGTGGGCTTTCAAGTGGTTTTTCGCAGATCAGTGGCGATTGACGCCCGGCCTGCCTCTGTACGGATTCGCTGAGTCTAGGACAGGAATCACGCTGCGGCATGCCAGCTGATTGAAGCCCTCACACAACGAAAAAAGCTTGCCGCAAGCAGAGGCTTTTCAAGCCAGGTGACGACCTGCCAGGGCCGATCCATGCCGGGCTCGCATGGCTTCAAACGTGTGGCGAATGCCCAGGGCAACGTTGCTTGAATCTGTGCCTGCCGTATCGGTCACGCCGCCAGGAAAACCGTTACCGCCGGGTGCGATCTGGCCTGCACCCTTATTGTTGAAGCGTGTCAGCACTGCGTTCAAGTTCGTGCGTTTGGACAGCGCGTAGGTGTAAGTGACGCCGTAAGAGTCGGTGTCGGCGTTCACCGGTCGTTGATCGTCCAGGCGGTTGCAGGCCGCGACGATGGTGTTGGCCCCAACAATCATGCGGTAGCCGACATGCATGAGTTTTGCGTCTTGCTGGAAGGCGGTGTTGTAGGCCGTCCGGAAGGCCGCCGTAAGCCTGGCGGTCGAACAGGTTGCCAGCGAGATTCACGCCGAAAGCGCTGCTTGCCAGGGTGTTGTTAACGACATCGACGACGCCTGTTCTGGCCGCCAGCGAGAGCGGCAGGCCGGTTGTGCTGGCAAGTACCGAGGCGCTAATCCGGTCGGGCAACTACAACCCGGAGCTGGGCCGGTTCGACATCGAACCCGTTTCGGCTTCAACGCGGCTTTCAAGAGTAAAGATGCCCTTGTAGCCGCTGCCGATGTCTTCGGAGCCGCGTACACCAAAGCGCGAGCCTTCCATGATGCCGCTGGCAATCGTATTGGCGGTTCCCTGCCGCAAGCCTGAAACGCGGTTGTAGCCGGCATCGACCAGGCCATAAAGCGTGACAGTGCTTTGCGCTTGTGCGCCAAAACCTGCCAGCAGGGCGAGAACAGCAATTGACGCGGAGGAGTATCTTTTCATCGGTCTCTCTGGGGGGTTAAAAGTAATTATTAAATACGCATGGGCTTGCGCTTGAACAAGGCAGAGTCAAGATCGGTTTTGGGCAACGTAGCCGCAAGGGCACGCGCCCCTCATGCTGTAGCGCAAATTCCCCCATTAATGTCAGAGAAACACCCGCCTGAAAATAGCGCTTTTCGCCTGTCGCACCACCGCAACGAAGCATGGTTTTTTGGGCGGTTTTCTTTGCCGAATGGCGCACGCTCTGGTTCAATGAATGCAGCTTCCCGGAAGGGGGTTTACCCGGGCCGATTGGAAATTAATTTGGCGCAAGCCGAATCGG
>JANOOO010000255.1:0-4583 GCA_031421375.1 Polaromonas sp. | reverse complement strand
GCCCAGTTCTCGCGCTTGACATCGACGATCAGCACATCGACTGATGCGGCCTCGCCGCCCAGCACCTCGACGCTGACGCGGGTGATGGCTGCAACGAGTTTTTTCTTTTGCTCCAGCGTGCGGCCTTCGAGCATTTCGACGTGATAGGTGGGCATATATCGTCTCGCCTTCAAAAGTGGATGGATCCGCGTCAATGATAAAAGCGAATTGCGCGGTAACGCGCCCCAGCTCTGCGCAACATCCGTATCTGCGCAACATCCGTATCTGCGCAGCAGTGTTGCAGTGCTCCAGTCTCAAGCCTGCGCTGTCGGCTCCCGCTGACAGAGGTACGGGGCCAGTGTGCCTTCTGGAATTCGCCGTAATCGAGTCAGAGTAGAGCGCTGACTTCCTGAGCTACTTCGCCTCGCACTCGACGCGCTAAAGTCCCGAAGCGTCAACGCTGCACTACCCGCCTGCGCAATCAAAAATTGTCCAATTTCCCACCTATCGCCCTGCCGCTGCTAGCTGGCCGCAATTACCGCTGTCACTGCGGGCAGCCGGTTTTTTTTCGCAACAGCATCTGCCTGGCCTGCACCACCCCGCTCGGCTACGACTGCGAGCGCGGCACCTTGCTGCCACTGGAGCGCGTCGATGCGTCGGGTGTGCAGGGCAGCGGCGGCGTCGCTCAGTGGCGCGTCTGGCGTGGCGGCGGCGACTGCAGCGTGCAGCAGCCCGCGCCGCCGCAACTCACCGAGATTCCCGGACAGCAGTCGGCCCCGCTGCGCTCGACTCTCCCGCCAGCAGCACACGGCACCGCCGTCAGCATGCCGGGCTGCGCCGCGCTCTACAAGCGCTGCCTGAACCTCTCGACTCCGGCCTCATGCAACTGGCTGATTCACGGCGACGACCCGCACGCGCTGTGCCGCGCCTGTCGGCTGAACCGCACCATTCCTGACTTGAGCGACCCGGCGCTGCCCGACAACGGCTACCTGTGGGGCCGGGTCGAGCTGGCCAAGCGGCGGCTGCTGTCGCTGCTGATCCTGCTGGGGCTGCCGGTGGCCTCGCGGCTGACTGAGGACACGCAGCGCGGCCTGATGTTTGATTTTTTGCGCTCGCCACAGGACGGTCCGCACGTCGTCACAGGCCACCATACCGGCCTGATTACGCTCAATGTCGAAGAGGCCGATGACGCCAAGCGCGAAGCGCATCGCAAGGCGCTGCGTGAGCCCTATCGCACGCTGCTCGGGCATTTCCGCCATGAGGTGGGGCATTACTACTGGGACCGGCTGGTGGCAGGGTCGCATTGGATGGGCGGCTTTCGCGAGCTGTTTGGCAACGAACAGGAGAATTACCCGACCGCGCTGCGCCGCAACTACGAGCGCGGCCCCTCGGCCAACTGGCGCCAGCATTTCGTCAGTGCCTACGCCAGCGCCCACCCGTGGGAAGACTGGGCTGAGTGCTGGGCGCATTACCTGCACATGCGCGACACGGTCGATACGGCTTTGAGTTTTGGCCTGAGCGTGGAGCGCATCGACCTGGAATTCACGCCGTTCACGCTGGCCGCCACCTACCGGCCCGATCACCCCGGGGCCGAACAGTTTTTGGCGTTTTTGAACCACTGGATGCGGCTGACGACCATGCTCAACGAGATGTCGCACAGCATGGGCCAGCCTGATTTTTACCCTTTCGTGCTGCCGCACCAGGTCATTGCCAAGCTGCATTTCATTCACATGGTGGTGGGTGGCGTGCCGCGCTGACGTGCGGCCTGCCAACCAGCCCGAAGCGTGCAACACCAAACTAAAGTCGCGCGCTCAAGCAGGCGGGCCGGTGCGCGGCGGCGCAGCCGACAACTGTTTGATCAATTGCGCGGCGGCCTCTTGCGAGACGGCGTCCAGCGCCTGCGCCACCACGCCGTGCATGGCTACCGGGCGCAGCAAACGCGCCATCAACAGGCGCTCGCAACTGCGCCGCGTCATGGAATGCGCCTGCCCGCCGTGGCTGACAAACATAAACAACGTGCCCTTGCTGCTGGTCCAGACCAGCTGGGCGCGCCGCCAGCGTTTGCGCGCGTACAAATCAACCCACAGGCCGGTGTGCAGCGCGTGCAGAGCCGATTCGACATCGGCTGGCGTGAGGCTGGCGCGCGGGGCCGCAACATTGCTGCCGGCTGTTGGCACAGCGGGTGCGTCGATGGTGGCCGTGGCGGGTTCAGCCGGGGCCTTGCCGGACATCGCGTGCGAGGTGGTCGGTGCGGGGCTATCGTCATGCGCCGGGTCATGCGCCGGGTCATCGGCGGAGTCGTTCGCCGAGTCGTTCGCTGGCGGGGCGGCGTCGGCAAAGCTGCGGTTCGATGCGTCATCGCCGACGTGCGATGACGGCGGCGCGTCGGCTTGCTGCAGCGCGCTCAGGTCGCTGGCAGACAGCTCTTCAAAGCCGGCCGCTTCCAGGTCACGACGTGCCAGCCACGGCTGCGCGGCCGCTTTGGCCAGACGCTGCCCGGGTGTGGCGCGGTCTTCGTCTTCAAGCAGATCTTCGGGAAAGTTGGCGCTTGCAAGCGTGGCATGCGTCGATTCCTCGGCGTCCTTCAAGGTCTTGGTGCGTCGCAGGTTGAGCACGGGTTGATGCAGCCGCATCAGGCCGTCGAAAAAGCCCTGCGTTTGCGCAGCATCGGTGCCGAGCAGTGCCAGCCCGGCCTGCAACTGCGCCAGCAGTTTGGGGATCATCGCAATCAGCTTGGCCGGCTGCTTCAGCGTCATCGCGCGCTTGGTGCTCCAGATCAGGTCGGACACCAGCAGGCCGAAACCCTGCGGGTCGATCTGGTTGCGTGTGTCGCTCAAGCGCGCATGCGCCATCACCAGTGCCCAGGGGCCGAACAGAAAGTCAAGCACCAGACCCGGCACATCGCTGAGATCACTGCGCCGGCTCAGATCGAATGCCAGGCTGTCAGCCAGTGCCTGCCGCTCTTCGGCAAAACGCAGCGCCTGCAACGCCGCCTGCCGCTGCGATGCGTCAAGCTGGTCTTGCTGCGCCCAGCCTTGTTCCAGCAGAGCCAGTGCCTGCGCAAACGGCTGGGCGTCTTCGATCTCCAACGTGTTGAGCTGATTGAATGCTTCGGCGACCGGCTCAAAAAAAGCTGAAAACTCGACGCTGAATTCGTCGTTGTAGTTGAAGCTGCGCTGCGCGGTGCGCTCCATCAGCCGGCGACCCGGATGCGCCTCATCGGCGAAAAAGCGCGGATCGACCATCGCCAGCCGCAGCAGCGACGGCTCCAGCGCGACGATGGCCTCGCGCACGGGGGCCAGTAGGCTCGCGTCTTGCGCAACCTGGTTGACCAATTGCCGCACGGCTTCGAGCCCCAGCACCTGGCCGACCCGTGTGGCGTCTTTTTTCAGCTCGGCCCGCACCTGCGCGCGCGCTTTGCGCCGCCCGAACACACCCCAGATTTTCTCGCTCAGCTGGCTCAGTTCATTGATGACGGGCTGGGGCCGGTCCACGGGCGGCAGCTCGGCGTAGTTGTCTGGTTCTTCATCCGCCGCAGTCTGTTCGGTTGGGGCTGGTGCCACCGGCTCGGGTGGCGGTTCGCGCTCGCGTTTGAGCGCGCGGATTTCTTCTTCAATGTCGTCGTAGTAGGCCGGGGCCAACCCGTGCCGGGCCTCGGCTTGCGCATCACCTTGCAGGAAATCACTGAGCAGCGCTTTTTTAATGCCTTGATCGGACAGATCGGTGTAGTGCGATGGCCAATCCGGCTCATCGGCGAATTGATCGCCCTGCGCTACAGACCCCTCCGCGCTGGTTAGCCCGGCCGGGCGTGACTGGCCGCTGCTTCGGCCCGATGGCGCCAGCGCTTCGCCGGCCTGACCGCGCAACTCACCCCGAACACTTTCTATGCCTTGGTCAGAGCGCCTGATACCGCCGTGCCGAGTCGCCCCAGCCGGCGTTTGCACCACGCGGTAGCTGACGCCGCGTACCTGCCCGAGCTCAAGCCGACTCGCCGCTTTTTCATAAATGAGTTTGAGCTCGCGGCCCAGCGGTGCGGCCAGGTAGCGCAGCCAGAGCAAGGCCATCGCCGCATCGGGTCCGTTCGCGTACACCAGCGTGCGCAAGGTGACGGTGAAGACTTCCGGGCGCAGCGGGTTGAGTTCGGGTCTTACATTGGCCAGCCCCTGCGCCGCACTGATGAGCCGGTCCAGCTCGGCCAGCGGCAGATCGACCGTGGGCAGCACCTGCTGCAACAGGCGCGAGGCCTCGATCGACTGCGAGACATCGGCGTCGTCGAGCAGGCTCAGGCCGCCGCCTGACGAGCTGCCTGCAAAGCCGGAGTGGCGCGGCGTGCCCGTGCGATCAAGACCTGCGGGCGCAGACCTCGCAGGCTGCAACGCCCCGCCGGTGGTGCTGGTTACGCCGTGCAGGAAGGCTTCCCGCAGGTCGGCCGGATACTGCGCGACCCAGGACGGCTTGTGTTTGATCAGGCCCAGGCAGGCCGCCGCGATGAGCTCGCGCTCGGCCCGCTTCAGGCTTTGCGTTTCAGCAATTTGCAGCGCAGCCAGCGCGTCGTCCATAGCGCGCCCCAGGGCCGCCTGGCTGGCTGTGGCTGCTTCTTCCAC
>JANOOO010000254.1:0-5250 GCA_031421375.1 Polaromonas sp. | reverse complement strand
TGTGGTACGCGGATCGGGATGGGCCGCAAGGCGTCTTTTTGCGGCCAATAGCATCGCTATTGGCAAGAAAAACAACGCGGCGGACCGCCCGAGCCCGCGCTACCACAGACCGCAGGGAGTTATGCAGAGGGTCCCTAGTGTGGTGTTGCACGCTATCTGGCGCATGTGGCGGGGCAGCAATTTGGTGGTTTCAATGCCGCCTGGATCAGCGTGGCGCTGTTGGGGCTTGGCGCGATACCGCTGTGGCTGGCAAGACAGCGATCTCGCCACTTGAGCGCGCTCCCTGATTCTGTGCTGCCGCAACCCCTGATTTTTCCGTGCCAACGTGTTTTCAAACCACTCTCGAAAGGAGATTTCCATGCATTCCCACTCAACATTGGACGGCACCCGAAACGAGCCCGCTTCACCGCAGCGACGCCTCACAATGCGCGCCAGTTTGCTGCTGGCTGCGCCCACCTTGCTGGGCGCGCGCGAAGCCTTCGCACAAGACACTCCCGCGCTTGACGTGCCCTACGTGCCGACGCCCCAAATCGTGGTGGACCGGATGATCCAGCTCGGCAACGTCGATGCCAAAGACGTGCTTTATGACCTCGGCTGCGGCGATGGCCGGCTCGTCATCAGCGCGGCCAAAAAAGGAGCGCGCGCGATGGGGGTCGATTTGAACCCGGCACGCATTGCCGAGGCCAACGAGAACGCGAAACAGGCAGGCGTCACCAACAAGGTGCAATTCAAGGTTGCCAACCTGTTTAACACCGACGTGTCCCCGGCCAGCGTGGTCACGCTTTATTTGCTGCCAGAGGTCAACCTGAAACTTCGACCCCAGCTTTGGAAGCAGTTGAAGGTCGGCACGCGGGTGGTGTCACACGCGTTTGACATGGGCGACTGGCCGCCTGAGCAGACCGTCCGGGTCGATGGCAAAACGATTTACGCGTGGACCATTACAGAAAAGCAAAAACGCGCATGAGCAGGACGCGTGCTGCATCATCCTGGAAACGGCAGGCTCAATGCGCCCATAACCCATAGCGCTTGCAGCGACTGCACGGTGCGACCATAATTTGCGGCATGAGACTACTTCACACCATGCTTCGCGTTGGCAATCTTCAACGCGCCATCGACTTCTACACTGGCGTGCTCGGCATGAAACTGCTGCGTACATCCGAAAACCCGGAGTACAAATACAGCCTGGCTTTTGTCGGCTACGGCAACAACCCGGATCACGCCGAGATCGAGCTGACCTACAACCACGGCACCGAGCACTACGACATGGGCTCGGCCTACGGTCACATTGCGCTCGGCGTGCCAGACGCGTATGCAGCCTGCGAAAAAATCAGGGCTGCGGGCGGCAACGTCACGCGCGAAGCCGGGCCGGTCATGGGCGGCAGCACGGTGATTGCTTTCGTGACTGACCCTGATGGCTACAAGATCGAGTTGATCCAGCGTGCGGAAGGCGCTGGCGGCGCGGGATTGAGGTAGCGGCCACCCCGGCTGTCGCTGGAATTTGGCGCTTGAATTTACGCTGGAGTTTTTGGCGCTGGAGTTTTTGGCGCAGATTTTGGAGCGACTTCGCAGGCTTGCGCGCCACTGGAGTCGCTATAGATTCAGTAGCTGACTGCGCCCGTCTCTATTGGGTTTAAGGCCAGTTTCATGCGGAATCTCCCTCCATCGCAATCTGTGTACACACTGCACGGCACAGCGTCACCACGCGCTCATTGACGATGCGATAGTGAATCTGCACACCCTCGCGGCGCTTGCCCAGCACACCAGCTTGATACAGCGTGTTCAGGTGCTGCGACATATTGGGCTGCGTGGTGTCGATCTCACCGAGCAACTGCGTCACGTTTTTTTCACCGTGACACAGCGCACTGATGATCTTCAGCCGAATCGGCGCTGCCATCACTTTGAAGACCTCGGCGGCCTGGTCAAAGACGGCGTCGGCCTCCAGCGAGCTGGAGGCTGCCCGATTTGCCGTGATCGTTCCCATGATCAAGGCTTGATGTAGGAATACTGTTCGCGTGATTGCAGTTGGCTAATTTTCACGACGCCCGAGGGCGTGAACTCGGCGTCAAGTGAAAAAGCCTTCTTCTCGATATTCCGGTTCTTCAGCGTGATATCGCATACCTCGAAGCGCACCCCCCGCGCTTTGAGCGCGCTGACCAGCGCGCCATAGTCCACGTTCGGGTTCTTCTTGTCTTTGGCTCCTTCCAGCAAAAAGTCCACGCCATCGGCGTGCGTGATGACCACAATTTTGGTGTCAGGTGCCACGTCAAGATGGTTGCGCACATTGCGCAGACCTTTGGTCGCCTGCATTTCAGCGTTGTCGATGTGATAGACCACCCGGTCCTGGGCTGGAGCTTGGGCTTGGGCGGCGGCAGTGAAGAACAGGGTTGCCGCCAGGACGGAGAGAAAACGGGTAACGAATTTCATACTGGTCTTTCAGTGCTTTTGACGGAATGAACGCAGCCCGCTGCGGGCCGGATCTACATATATTGCTAAATAGGAGTAGAGCAATATAGGCTCATCATACGGGGCTCCTGCAAAATCGCCAGCGGGTTAATCAGTGCGCTGTCCAGCTGATCAACCTCGCCTTGACTTTGCTTTGACGGCGATTTAACTGCGCTTTAACTTACTGGCCTGGCTGGCCAAAGCGGTAATCTGCGCCCAGTCACCCCGCCCGATCAGCTCGGCCGGTGTCAGCCAGGAGCCGCCGACACACTGCACGTTGGGCAAACTTAAAAAGTCAGCCGCGTTGGCCGATGTGATGCCGCCAGTCGGGCAAAACCGCGCCTCGGCAAATGGGCCGCTCCAGGCCTTGAGCATGGCCACTCCACCGGCCTGCATCGCCGGAAAAAACTTCAGCTCATTCAAGCCGTCGTCTTGCGCCGCCATGATCTCGCTGCCGGTCGCGACGCCCGCCAGCAACGGCAACCCGGCGTCGCGGCAAGCCTGCGCCACGCCGTGCGAATAGCCCGGGCTCACCGCAAAGCGCGCCCCCGCCATCGCACAAGCCTGAACGTCGGCGGCGGTGCGAACGGTGCCAGCACCGGCCACGGCTTCGGGCACAGCGCGGGCAATCGCCTCGATGCAGGCCAGCGCTTGCGGCGTGCGCAGCGTGATCTCCAGCATGCGGATGCCGCCCGCGACCAGCGCGCGCGCCAGCCGGGCGGCATGTGCCACGTCGGTCAGCACAATCACTGGAATGACCGGTGCATCGCGCATCACCTGTAGCGCGCTCAGCTTTTTGTTGAGGTCCAGACTCACGTCCATGACAGTGCTCCTGCTTCAGCGGTCAATGCGCTGCGGCGCATGCCGGTGAACAGTGCGCGGCCCATGCCGACTGCGTTGGCCGCACGCAGTTCCGCCGGCATCAAGTCGGTCTGGCGCGCTTGCCATTCGGCCTCGGGCAACAAGACCTGCAGCGTGCCCGCTACCGCATCGAGCCGAATTAAATCGCCGTCGCGCAGCCGCGCCAGCGGCCCGCCCGCTGCGGCTTCGGGTGACACGTGAATGGCGGCCGGCACCTTGCCCGACGCGCCGCTCATGCGCCCGTCAGTGACCAGCGCTACCTTGTAGCCCTTGCCCTGCAACACGGCCAGCGGCGGCGTCAGCTTGTGCAGCTCGGGCATGCCATTGGCATGCGGGCCCAGCCAGCGCACCACGCAAATCAGGTCGCGGTCCAGCTCACCCGCATTGAAAGCCGCGTGCAGCGCTTCCTGCGAATCAAAAATGCGTGCCGGTGCCTCAATCACATGCCGGTCGTCAGGCACCGAAGACACCTTGATGACGCTGCGGCCCAGATTGCCTTCGAGCAACTTGAGCCCGCCGCTGGCGCTAAACGGTGCCGCCGCGCTACGCACAATCGACTCGTCTTTCGAGGGGCCACTGCCCTGCCAGACCAGTGCGGCTTCGCCCGCTTCGTGTCCCTGACCCGCGCCTGCGATCAGCGCTGGTTCGCGCGTGTATTCGTTGATGCCGCCGGCCCGCACCGTCAACACGTCGGCGTGCATGAAGCCCGCTTCAAGCAACTCGCGAATGATGAAACCGGTGCCGCCCGCAGCCTGAAACTGGTTCACGTCGGCGCTGCCGTTCGGGTAAACATGCGCCAGCGTCGGCACCACGTCGGACAGGTCCGAAAAATCATTCCAGTCGATGACGATGCCGGCTGACTGCGCCACCGCGACCCAATGAATCAGGTGGTTCGTCGAGCCGCCGGTGGCCAGCAGCGCGACCATGGCATTGACGATGGCGCGTTCATCGACGATAAGCCCGATGGGTGGGCAAGTTGCCTCAACGCCCCCGGTCTGTCGCCCCAACACCGTCCGCACAGCTTCGCGCGTCAGATCGTCGCGCAGGCTATCGGCGGGCGCCACAAATGCGGTGCCAGGGACATGCAGACCCATCGCTTCCAGCAGCATCTGGTTGCTGTTGGCGGTGCCGTAGAAGGTGCAGGTGCCGGGGCTGTGATAGGACTTCAGCTCGGCTTCAAGCAGGCCCGCTCGGCCGACCAGACCCTGCGCGGCCTGCTCGCGAATGCGGGCTTTCTCTTTGTTGGGCAAGCCCGATGGCATCGGCCCGGCGGGCACGAAGACCATCGGCAAATGGCCGAATTGCAGCGCACCGATCAGCAGACCCGGCACGATCTTGTCGCACACGCCGAGCAGCAAAGCCGCATCGAACATGTCATGCGACAGCGCCACTGCCGTGCCCATCGCAATCACGTCGCGGCTAAACAGGCTGAGCTCCATACCGCTGGTGCCCTGCGTCACGCCGTCGCACATGGCGGGCACGCCGCCGGCAACCTGCGCCGTCGCGCCCAGTCTGCGCGCCTCCTGCTTGATCAGTTCGGGGTAGCTTCGGTAGGGCGTGTGCGCCGACAGCATGTCGTTGTAGGCCGTGACGATGGCGATGTTGGGCCTGCGCTCGGAGATGATTTTGAAGCGGTCGTCAAGCGGCATGCCGGCTACTGCGTGCGCCACGTTGGCGCAGCCCATGCGGTCGGTGCTGCGCTCGCGGCTGGCGTACCGCGCGATTTGCGCCAGGTAGGCAGCGCGCGTCGGGCCGCTACGTGCGGCGATACGGGCCGTGATTTTTGCAACTATGGGGTGAAGTGCCATGCGGTTGAATCCTGTTTTCCGGAAGAAATCGGGTGCTCGCCTGCTGGATCGATGCGCCCAACAGTCACCTGCTTTCGCCAATGATATTAACGGCTTGCGAAGCCCAAAAGTACAACAGGGTTACGAGGCGATTCCACGG
>JANOOO010000253.1:0-8194 GCA_031421375.1 Polaromonas sp. | reverse complement strand
AGCAGCAGCACCGGCAGCAGCCCAGCCAGAACCAGCGCCAGCGCCGGCAGAGCCGCTTCGCCCAGCCGCTCGTCGCGTGCAAGCTGGTAGGTGACGACGGCCAGCGTGTCGCTGTTGAAGGGCCGCAGCACCAGCGTGGCGGGCAGCTCTTTCATCGCATCGACAAACACCAGCAGACCGGCTGCCGCCACCGAGCGCTTGAGCAGCGGCCAATGCACCCGGGTCAGCAGGCCGATACCCGTCACACCGAGCAGGCGCGCGCTGTCGTCAAAGCTGGCGGGCAAGCGGCTGTAGCCGCTTTGCATGGACTGCAGGGCGACGGCGGTGAAGCGCACCAGATAGGCCCACACAACGCCGGTCACGGTTGCGGTGATCCAGTAACCGGCATGGAGCGACGGCACCTGCTGTTGCAGCCAGCCGACCGGCAGCAGCAGGCCCACAACAATGACCGCACCGGGGACAGCGTAGCCCAGGCTGGCAAGTTGCACGGCTGCACGGGCTGCAAAGTTTGGCTGCCTGCGCACCGTGAAGGCCAGTGCCGCCGCAAGTGCCGTCGCCAGTACCGCACTGGTGCCGGCCAGCGTGATGCTGCTTTGCGCCCAACCGGCAAAGCGCGTCCATTCAATCGGCTCGCTGCCCGCAAAAAGCGCCCGCATCATGAACGCAACCGGCAGCGCGAAGCCAAGCCCGATCGGTGCCGCGCAGATGAGCCAAGCCAGCACCGCGCGTCGCCCCGTCAAGGCAATGGGCGCAGCATCGGCGCTGCTGGCACGCGCGCCCCGCCCCGCTGCAAAGCGCATGCGGCTTTGCGCCACGCGTTCAATTCGCAACAGCACGGCAACGACAACGAGCAGCACGGTGGCGAGCTGCGCGGCGGCAATGCGGTTGTCCATGGACAACCAGGCTTTGTAGATGCCGGTCGTGAAAGTCTGGATGCCGAAGTAGCTGGCCACGCCGAAATCGGCCAGCGTTTCCATCAGGGCCAGCGCCATGCCGGCCGCCAGCGCGGGTCGCGCCAGCGGCAGTGCCACCTCGCGGATGCGGCGGGCCAGTGGTGCCCCAAGCAAGCGGGCCGCTTCCATCAGGTGCGCGGCTCGCTCGACGAGCGCAGCGCGCACCAGCAAATACACATAGGGGTAGAGCGAAAAAACAAAAACGAAGACCGCGCCGCCCAGGCTGCGCACGTCGGGCAACAGCCGCCCTTGCCAGCCGAAGGCTGAACGTAGCGACGTTTGCAGCGGGCCGGCGTACTGCAAAAAGTCGGTGTAGGCGTAGGCCACGACATAGGCCGGCATGGCGAGCGGCAGTAGCAGCGCCCACTGAAAAACACGGCGACCGGGGAACTCGAACAACGTGACGGCGCTGGCCGCAGCAGTACCCACCACCATCACGCCCAAGGCCACTGACAGACACAGCACGAGCGTGGTTGCGGCGTACTCGGGCAAGACGGTGCTGCCCATCTCGCGCAGGATGAGCAGCGCCTGCGCATCAAACTGAAGCCACGACAGGGCTACCACCACGACCGGAAGCATCAGCATCACGACCAGGGCCAGAACGAAAACCGACGAGGGAAAAAGGCGCTGCATAGAAGTCGGGGGTCTGCCCCAAGGCAAAGTGATCATGTCCAGTTGCCAAGGGCGGGCAATGCAGGAAGAGACCGGCCAAATTGTAGGGGAGCGTGCGCAGCCTGCCAGCGAGGCAGCAGCACGCAAGCCCCTACAATTTCCGGCATGTTCCTCGGAGTCTCCTCATTGGGTGTGAACTACGCCGGGCGCCTGACCCCCGCGGTTCACAACGTCACGTTCAACCTGCAGGCTGGCGAGATCGGTGTGTTGATCGGCCCCTCGGGCTGCGGCAAAACCACCTTGCTGCGCGCCGTCGCCGGGCTTGAGCGTGCGCAGCGCGGCACCATCAGCCTCGGCACGGAAGTCGTCAGCAGCGCGGCCGTTAATGTGCCGGCCGAGTCGCGGCGCATCGGCATGGTGTTTCAGGATTTCGCCTTGTTCCCGCATCTCGACGTATGGCGCAACGTGGCTTTCGGTCTGGCGCACCTGCGTGCCGGAGAGCGGCAAAAACGGGTCGCCGAGGTGCTGGCGCTGGTCGGCCTGGACCAATCGGGCGCGCGCTTTCCGCACGAGCTTTCAGGTGGCCAGCAACAGCGTGTGGCGCTGGCGCGAGCGCTGGCACCCGCACCCCGCTTGCTGCTGCTCGACGAGCCGTTTTCAAATCTTGACGTTGATTTGCGTGAGCGCCTGGCTCTGGAAGTGCGCGCCATTTTGAAGGCGGCTGGCGCTACCGCGCTGTTTGTCACGCACGACCAACTAGAGGCTTTTGCCATTGGCGACCGCATCGGCGTGATGCATGAAGGCGAGCTGCATCAATGGGACGACGCCTACGCGCTCTATCACCGGCCGGCCACGCGATTCGTTGCGGACTTCATCGGTCACGGCGTGTTTGCGAAAGCGCAAATCAAGCAGCGCGGCCTTGATGTGGTGGTGCATACCGCCCTGGGAGACTTCACCGATATGCAGGAATGCCCGCTTCCCAGCGCCTTCCCCGGCGGCCTGTGCGACGTGCTGCTGCGCGCCGACGACATCGTGCATGACGACAACGCGCCGGTGAAGGCGCAGATTTTGCGCAAGTCCTTTCGAGGTTCGGAGTTTTTATACACGCTGCAGCTTAAGACCGGCGAAACCCTGGTGGCGCATGTGCCGTCGCACCACGACCACGCGCTGGGCGAGTGGATTGGCATACGCGCTGAGGTGGACCATGTGGTGACATTCGCGCGTCAGGATACGCGTGAGGATGCGCCGGGTCATAGCGCGTGAGCAAGTAAGCGAGTGAGTGCCGGACTCAGGCATGACGCCGCTCAGCGGGTCCTTAAATGCGCAATATCACGGCGCAGGTCTTCAGTCCACTCCCGACGCCCCCGCCCCGCCGCCAGTTGCGGCTCGCCGAATGCCACCAGCGCACGCAGCCGGGGTGCCGACAGCGTCTGCCAGATTGAGCCGACCAGCGTGTCGTCATCGATATAGCTCGGGGCCACGCTCAACTCGCCATTTGCCGCCTCGACGTACATCAGGCTGACCGCCTGCACCGGTGCGGCGGCATCGAGCGCCGCCTGCAGCAAGTTGGCGTGAAAGGGTTTGAGGCCCCGGCCATCGCTGGTCGTGCCTTCAGGGAACACCGCCAGAATGTCGCCGGCTTTCAAACGCTCGGCCATGTGGCCGACCACGCGATGCGCATCGCGGCGCGACTGGCGCTCAACATACAGCGTGCCGCCGCCATCGGCCAGCGTCCCGACAAACGGCCACTGGCGCACATCTGACTTTGAAACGAAGCGGCAGTGGCCGGCCGCATGCATGACGACGATGTCCAGCCATGAAATATGGTTGGCCACCAGCAGCCGCGGCCCGCTGGTGGGCGGCTCGCCAGTCACCACCAGTTCAATTGCCGCAATGCGCAGCAGACCAGCCGACCAGGTTTCGACCCGGCGCTGGCGGGCGGTCTCGGTCATTTTCGGGAACTGCATTTTGATGATCCAGAAGCCATGCGCGACGTGGCTTGTCGCACGCACCGCTTTCCAGGCGACACGCAACAGCTTCATACGCCTGCTCCGATGCAGCCCAGGGCCGCTTCAGGCCGAATCAAGACGCGCTCTCATACGCCACCTGGCCGCCGACCAGCGTCCAGCGCACACGCGCGGGCAGCGTGTGGCCGGCGAATGGGGTGTGCTTGCCCTGGCTGCGCAGGCGAGGCGGCTCAATGTCCCAGTCCGAACCAGGGTCGAAGATGCACAAGTCGGCCACGCCACCCCGCACCAACCGCCCGGCACTGACCTGCAGCGCTCCCAGCGCCGCGCCCAGAACTTGCGCTGGCCCCAGCGTCACGACGGCGAGCGCGCGCATCAGGTCGGCATGGCCTTCGCCACTCCATTTGCAAGCCAGGCCCAGCAGCAATTCGAGGCCGGTGGCACCGGGCTCGGCCTCGGCAAAGGGCAAGGTCTTGGCGTCTTCATCGACCGGGCAATGGTCGGAGACCAGCGCATCAATGGTGCCGTCAGCCAGGCCCTTGCGCAGTGCGTCACGGTCGCGCTGCTGGCGCAGCGGTGGACTCAGGCGCATGCGGCTGTCGAAGTAGCCGATGTCCACGTCGGTCAGGTGCAGGTTGTTGATGCTGACATCGCACGTCACCTGCAAGCCTTCAGATTTGGCACGCGCCACCAGCGCCACGCCCTCGGCACTGCTGATGCGGCAGACATGCAGGCGCACGCCGGTCGCTCGCGCCAGCTCGAACATGGTGTGCAGCGCAATGGTCTCAGCGGCAACCGGCACGCCGCTCAGGCCCAGCCGGGTCGCTAACGGGCCACTGGCGACCACGCCCTTGCCGAGCCCGCCGTCTTGCGGTCGCAGCCAGACGCTGTAGCCGAAGGTGGCGGCATATTGCATGGCGCGCAGCAGCACCTGCGTGCTGGCCAGCGGCACCTCGGCCTGGCTGAAACCGACGCAGCCGGCATCGGTCAGCTGTACCATCTCAACGAGCGTCTCGCCCTGCAGACCGCGCGTCAATGCGCCGAGCGGAAAAACGCGCGACTGGTGATGTTTTTCGGCGCGAAACTTCAGCATTTCGACCAGCCCCGGCTCGTCAAGCACCGGGTCGGTGTCGGGCGGGCAAACCAGGCTGGTCACACCACCCGCAACAGCAGCGGCCAGCTCGCTCTCCAGCATGCCTTCGTGCTCGTGGCCGGGTTCGCGCATGCGGGCAGCGAGGTCAATCAGCCCGGGCGCGATCACACAGCCACTGGCGTCGATGACCCGGTTGGGCGTGAAGTCGGCAGGCATTTGGCCGAGCGCGACGATGCGCCCGGCAGCGATTGCCACGTCGCCGATTTGGTCAAGCCCGGTGGCCGGGTCCATGATGCGGCCGTTTTTAATGTGCAGTTTCATGCGGCCTCCCGCGCATCGTGGCTCTGGCGAACCGTACCGGCGACGATGCTCATCACCGCCATGCGCACCGCGATGCCGTAAGTCACCTGCGGCAGGATCACGCTTTGCGCGCCATCGACCACGGCTGAGTCGATCTCGACGCCGCGATTGATCGGCCCGGGGTGCATGACGATGGCATCGGGTTTGGCCAGTTGCAGTTTCTCGGGTGTCAAGCCGAAGCGCATGAAAAACTCCTGACTACTCGGCAGCAGCGCGCCAGCCATACGCTCGTTTTGCAGCCGCAGCATGATGATCACGTCGGCACCGCGAATGCCCTCTTCGAGCGAGTTGCACACCCGAACACCCATCTGGGCGATGTCGCCGGGCACCAGGGTCTTGGGCCCGACGACCCGCACGTCGGGGCAGCCCAGCGTGGTCAGCGCATGAATGTCGGAACGCGCGACGCGCGAATGCAGCACGTCGCCGACGATGGCGACCGACAGGTTGCTGAAGTCTTTCTTGAAGTGGCGGATGGTGTACATGTCGAGCAGCCCCTGCGTCGGGTGTGCATGCCGGCCATCGCCTGCGTTGATCACATGCACATGCGGCGCCACATGCTGGGCGATCAGGTACGGCGCGCCCGACTCACTGTGCCGCACGACAAAGAGGTCAGCCGCCATTGCGCTGAGATTGGCAATGGTGTCAAGCAGCGACTCGCCCTTGGATGCAGACGAGCGGGCAATGTCGAGGTTGATGACATCGGCCGACAAGCGCGTGGCGGCGATCTCGAACGTGGTGCGCGTGCGGGTGGAATTTTCAAAGAAAAGATTGAAGACGCTTTTGCCGCGCAGCAAGGGCACCTTCTTGACTTCGCGGTCGCTGACGCTGACGAAATTGGCAGCGGTATCGAGGATTTGCGTCAGGATCGAACGTGGCAGGCCCTCAATCGACAACAGGTGATTGAGTTCACCGTTTTTATTGAGTTGCGGGTTTCGTCGGTTCATCATTTGGAGCTCCACTCGGTCTCGGGGGTTTTTTGTGGGCACTTCTCATGGCTAGTAGTCCGTTTCACCAAGAGCAATACGAAATGAAACCGATGAATTTTTTCGCCAGGCTAGGCGCAGACCCGCTGCCGCACTGCCAGTGCGGTGAGGGGATGGAACGACGCATGGTGGAAAAAGACGCGGTTTCATGTAATGGTTTTGGTGAAACGGGCTACTAGGCCTGCTTCGGCTGACGCGGCTGGACCTGGAAGCTGAATGCGCCGGCATCAGAGCGCGCCAGATCCAGCGTCTGCGCTGCTGGCAAAGTGACTCGCGCCACTGCCAAATCGGCCTGCACCGGCAACTCGCGTCCGCCGCGATCCACCAGCACCACCAGTTTGACGCTGGCGGGTCGGCCATAGTCGAACAGCTCGTTAAGCACGGCGCGAATGGTGCGGCCGGTGTAGAGCACATCATCGACAACGATCAGGTGCGCGCCGTTGACATCGAAGGGCAACGTGGTTCGGCCGCTAAAGGCCAGGCCGCGCTGCGAAAAATCGTCACGATGCATTGCCGACGACAGCACGCCAGGCTCGCCAGCCAGCCCCAGGTCTTTTTGCAGCCGCTGGGCCAGCCAGACTCCGCCTGACGCTACGCCGACAAGCTTTGGGGCTGCAGGCGACTGAGTCAGCATGAGCTGAACGCCCCGCCGCAGCTCAACGTACAGCGCTTCGGCGTCCAGCATCAAACTGCTCATGGAAGACTCCTTAAAAACTGCTCAAGAATGATGCAGGCCGATGCCGCGTCAAAGTCTTGCGCGCCTTCGCTGATGGCCTGCGTGGTGCTGTAACGCTCATCGACCTCATGCACCACCAGGCCGAAGCGTCCGCGCAGCTGATTGGCGAACTTGCGCGCGCGCAGCGTGTTGTCGTGGCTGGCACCGTCGGGGTGAAACGGCACGCCGACCACCAGCGCATCGGGCTGCCATTCGTGAATGCGTCGGCCAATTACAGCGAAGCGCTCGCTGTCAGTGCGGGTGATTGTGGGTCGCGCGGTGGCGCTGCGGGTCAGGCTGTTGCCCGTTGCCACGCCGCATCTTTTAAGACCAAAATAGAAAGCCAAAAAGGTTTGAACCTTGAGGCCGGGCGCAGGCGCAACCGCCACGCTCATGCGTGCCCTGCGTCGGGCGAGAGCATCCAGCTTTCAAAGCCGAGCAGTCGCAGCGCGCAGTCGTAACGCTGCTCAACCGGCGTGTCGAAAATGATCGCCATGTCAGCCGCCACGGTCAGCCAGCTGTTCTCGGAAATCTCCGATTCGAGCTGGCCCTCACCCCAGGCCGCATAGCCCAGCGACACCAGCACCTTGCGCGGCCCGGCACCTGTTGAAAGCGCTTCCAGCACATCTTTGGAGGTGGTCATCTCAAGCCCACCGGGAATCGACATCGTTGAGGCATAGACCGACTGCGCACCCGGCATCAGCGACTCATGCAGCACGAAGCCGCGCTCGGTTTGCACCGGGCCGCCGTGGAAAACCAGCGTCTCGATGAGGTCTTCACGATGCAGCGGCAGCGCAACCTTCTCGAACAAGCTCTTGAGGTTGATATCGCTGGGCTTATTGATGATCAAACCCAGCGCCCCGCGGTCGCTGTGCTCGCACATGTAGATCACGCTTTTGGCGAAAGCCTGGTCGCTCAAACCCGGCATGGCAATCAGGAAATGATGGGTGAGATTGATGGGTTCGGAGTCCAGTGGCATGCTTTTATTTTACGCGCCAGTCTTTGCCGTCGACAGGTGTCAGGCACCTTCCGCCATTCCAGGAAGGATCCATTGATGCCAGGGGGGTCGAGCACACCGCTTTGGCTACCATCAGGTCATGGTCAAACCTTATGCCTGCGGATTGATGTGGTTTCGGCGCGATTTGCGCGTTGACGACAATGCGGCCTTGTATCACGCATTGAAATCGTGCGACCAGGTGTTTTGCGTTTTCGTTTTCGATCCTGACATCCTCGACCCTCTGCCGCGCGTGGACCGGCGCGTCGAATTTATCCGGGAGTCGCTGGTGGAGCTCGACCGCTCGCTGCAGATCGAACGCGGCAATGCCGAGGCGGGACTGATCGTTCGCCACGGGCGCGCACTGGATTCGATTGCAGCTCTGGTGCGGGAGCTGTCTGTCAATGCCGTTTTCTTCAACCACGACGACGAACCGGCATCGCTCGAACGCGATGCGGAGGTCCGAAGTGCGTTGCGCGCGGGCGGTGTCGCGGCGCACGACTTCAAGGACCATCTG
>JANOOO010000252.1:0-3153 GCA_031421375.1 Polaromonas sp. | reverse complement strand
GCGTGCTGTCGCAGTGGACGCTGGAGCAGATCACCAGCAGCTACCGGCTGTCAGAGGCTGAAGCGATCAAATACCTGGTGCAGCTTGACCGCATCGGCATCATTGAACTGAAACCGCTGAACCGCTACCGCCTGAAGCTCGCCAAAACTTTTCGCTGGCGGCCACACGGCGCGGTGATGCACTACTTCCGCGACAACGCCTTGCTCGATTATTTTTCAGGCGGCTTTGAGGGCAACGGCGAGGGCTTGCTGCTGGTTCATGGCTCCATCAGCCGAAGCCTGGCCCCGTCGTTCATCGAGCGCATGCAGCGCGTGGCGCAAGACTTTGTGCAGCAGCATCAGGCAGACCAAAAGCTCGCTGACAAAGACCGCGAGGGCTACACGCTGCTTCTGGCGATGCGGAGTTGGGAGTTTGAGGCGTTCACCATGCTGCGGCGGTGAGCCCGGTGGTATTGCCAAGGCCCCTTTTTTTGCAGCGCATGGCAGGGCACTTGGCTGCACAAATACGCTTTGCGACCGATCCAGATCCGCGCACCACCTGCCCGAAGCTGCAGCGCGGCCTTTGGGAGGCGGAAATGGTCAATTAGCCCACCCGCCGCAAAGCAGCCAGCAACCGTGCCAGCTCCCCAAGCCCCATCGCTTCCACGCCATCGCCAATCGGGAAGCGGTCTGCTCTGGCATGAACCATGAATTTACGCGCAGGCTGCAAGTCTTCACAAGCGCTGTAAAACCCGCGCCGTGGCTTCGCCGCTGGGCCGCGCTTGACCTCAATCGCCCACACGCCCTGCCCCGGCATGTCAAGCAACAGATCAACTTCGGCCCCGTTGCTGGTTCGGTAAAAACCGCTGGTGGTGTTGATGGGTGCGGCGTTGAGCAGGGTCTCCAGCGCAAAGCCTTCCCAGCTGTTGCCCACCACGGGGTGTGAGAGCAACGCATCCGCCGTGGCGATGCCGAGCAGCGCATGCACCAGACCGCTGTCGCGGATGTAGAGCTTGGGCGATTTCACCAGTCGCTTGCCGACATTGCTATGCCAGGGCTGCAGGCGGCGAACCAGCATCAGATCGACCAGCAGATCCAAATAACGGTGAACGGTTTTGGCGTCGATCATCAGGTTTTTGCCGAGCTGCGAGACCTCCAGCAGGCCGCCCTGCTTGTGGGCCAGCATGGTCCACAGACGGCGCAGCGTCTCGGCCGGGATGCGCACGCCGTAGCTGGGAATATCGCGCTCCAGATAGGTGTTGATCAAGTTTTGACGCCACACCAGACTTTGCCGCTCGCTCTTGGCCAGAAAGCTGTTGGGGAAACCGCCGCGCGACCACAGGGCGTCTTGCTCGACGCCATCGACTTCCTGAATTTGCAGCGGCGGCAGCTCAAGGTAAGCGATGCGGCCGGCCAGACTCTCGCCCGACTGGCGCAGCAACTCACCCGATGCCGAACCCAGCAACAAAAACCGCCCGGCAGCGAGGCCCTTGCGCCGCCCCTGGTCGATCAGGCTGCGCAGCGGCTGGAAGAGCGCGGGCATTTGCTGCACTTCGTCGAGGATCACCAGCTTGTCCTCGTGCTGCGAAAGGTAGGCTTCCGGGTCAGTCAGTTTGAGACGGTCGCTGGGGCTTTCGAGGTCTAGATAGACGCTGCCATTTAGCCCATCACCGACTGCACGGGCCAGTGTGGTTTTGCCAGCCTGACGAGGCCCGAGCAGCGCAACCGCCGGGAAATCGTCCAGTGTTTCAAGCAAATTGGCGTGGAGTTCTCGGTCTATCATCAATGCATTATAAGGAGTTTAGTCCTATAAAACATTGTTAAATTGTCAATCTGGTGCCGTGAAAACCGTCAACACTCCGGTGTAGCCGTACAAGTGATGCTGGGCGATTTCACCGCCAGCAAAGAAGCCGACCAGCGGCACGTCACCCAAAGCACGCCGCACGATCTGCAACTCGGCGCTGGGCCCGCCAAAATGCGGGCCACCGCGCCCCGAACAACTGACGTACACCGCGCCGGCAATACGCCGGGCGGTGTGCGGGGCAGACTCGCCTTGCGGCGCGTTCAACGCCGTGGCGAGGGCCAGCGTCATGTCTTGCGGCTCCAGCTCTTCGCGGATTTCAGCGCAGACGCGAATCAAATCGGCCTTCGCGGCCTGCACGTTGCGCTCGCAAAACGCCAGCGTGGTGCCGACGCTCGGCAAGTCGGCAATCGCGATCCCTTTGCGCGCCGGGTCGAGCCCGATTAAATGCCGCACCAGCGTGTCAGCGCCGAACTGCCGGGTTTGCAGGCGCGCCGCCGGGCTGGCGTCGTCCAGCACGTCTTCGGGCCGGTTCAAGCCGACCATCGTGGCCCGCACTTTGGCCAACGCCTCGCGCGGCTGGCCAAGCGAGATGCCGAGGTCGGCCAGCATCACATCGAGCGCGGGCTGGCCGTCGAGCCCGGTGACAACGTTGGACTCGCAGGCGGTGATCTCGTGCAGCTTTGACACCGGCTGGCAGCCCTGCGTCACGCGTGACAAAAGCGTCATGCCGCCAGCCGGGTCGCGCGCAAAGGCCACGCCGCTCAAGCCGCCGCGAAACACGCCGCCCGCTGCGCCCTGGCCCTTGACGTTGCCATGACCGCTGAGTGCGAATTGCACGGTGCCCGAGCGGCTCGATGCCAGCCCGCCGAAGACATAGCCGCTCTCGGTGCGGGCGGCCAGCTCGGCGATCAGCTCGGCCACATCGGGCGTGCCGGCGTCGGCATGGACCAGCGCGGTGTGCGCATGAAAGCGCCCGCTCGCAGCAGACGGCAGCGGCGACACACCCGAGAACACGCGGTACTGGTCGTGCGGCAATTCGCACAGCATCACGGCGAGCGCGGGCTCGTCGAAATATTCAACATTGTTGGACGCAATGCCAATGCCGACGGTGCCACTCCAGTCGGTGATCTCCGGCAGCTTGGCGCTCAGGTGGTCGAGGATGTCCTGCGCGTCGGCGGCGTAGTGGTCGGTGATGTAGAGCAGCGCCAGCGTCGGCGCGCTGGCGTAGGCGGGCAGTGCGCGCTGCGCGCGCAACTGCGCCAAAACCAGCGCAGCTGCCATCTGCCACTGCGGGTGGGTGGCGTGACCGTAGGGGAAGAGTTTCATGGTGGGGTGTCGCTTGCTGCGCAGCGTTGAAGGGGTGGGCCAGCA
>JANOOO010000251.1:0-3919 GCA_031421375.1 Polaromonas sp. | reverse complement strand
GGCCGATCTGGGCGCGCTTTGGCAACGCGAAGTCGTGCCCGATGACGTGCTGCTGTTTCGCTATTCAGCGCTCACATTCAATGGCCACCGCATTCATTACGACCGGCGCTACGTGACCGAGGTCGAAGGCTACCCGGGGCTGATCGTCCACGGCCCTCTGATCGCCACGCTGCTGGTCGATTTGCTGCGACGTGAAGCGCCTGATGCAACGGTGCTGAGCTTTGAGTTCAAGGCGCTGCGGCCAACGTTCGACCTGCATCCGTTTCGCCTTAACGGCCAGCCGGCGCAGGACGGCAAGAGCGTGCGGCTTTGGGCTGAAGACCACGAAGGCTGGCTGACGATGCAGGCTACGGCTACGCTGGCTTGAGCAGCCTGCGGGACAATCCATCTCATGATTAAAACCACACCCGATCAATACCAGGACATTCGCGACGCCGTTCGCGCGCTGTGTGCCGAATTCCCTGACTCCTACCACCGCCAGATCGACAGCCAGCGCGGCTACCCCGAGGCTTTCGTCGATGCGCTAACGAAAGCAGGCTGGCTGGCTGCGTTGATCCCAAGCGAGTACGGTGGCTCGGGCCTCGGCCTCGCCGAAGCGTCGGTCATCATGGAAGAGATCAACCGCAGCGGCGGCAACTCGGGCGCCTGCCACGGCCAGATGTACAACATGGGCACCTTGCTCAGGCACGGCTCGCAGGCGCAAAAAGAGCTTTATCTGCCGAAGATCGCCAGCGGCGAGTGGCGCTTGCAGTCAATGGGCGTGACCGAGCCGAGCACCGGCACCGACACGACCAAGATCAAAACCACCGCCGTTAAAAAGGGCGACCGTTACGTCGTCAACGGGCAGAAGGTCTGGATCTCGCGCGTGCAGCATTCGGACTGGATGATTCTGCTGGCCCGCACCACCGCGCTCGCCGACGTGAAGAAAAAATCCGAAGGCATGTCGATCTTCATGGTCGATTTGCGCGCAGCAGAAAAGTCCGGCATGACGGTGCGGCCGATTGCCAATATGGTCAATCACGAAACCAACGAGCTGTTTTTCGAGAACCTGGAGATTCCCGAAGCCAACCTGATTGGTGAAGAAGGCAAGGGCTTCAAGTACATCCTCGACGGGCTGAACGCCGAGCGCACTTTGATCGCCGCTGAATGCATCGGCGACGGCTATTGGTTTTTAGACCGCGTGACGAAGTATGCGAACGAGCGCGTCGTGTTCGGCCGCCCCATCGGGCAAAACCAGGGCGTGCAGTTTCCGATAGCCGAGGCTTACATCGAAGTCGAAGCGGCCAACCTGATGCGCTACAAAGCCTGCGCGCTGTTCGACGCCGGCCAGCCCTGCGGGGCCGAGGCCAATATGGCGAAATACCTCGCTGCCAAAGCCAGCTGGGAGGCTGCCAACGCCTGCATCCAGTTCCACGGCGGTTTCGGTTTTGCCCATGAATACGACGTGGAACGCAAGTTCCGCGAGACCCGGCTGTATCAGGTTGCGCCGATCTCGACGAATCTGATTTTGAGTTACGTCGGCGAGCATTTGCTTGGCTTGCCGCGCTCGTTTTAAGAGAAACAGCCTTCACCGCAGAGGCGCAGAGAACGCAGAGGGCCGCAGAGTTATTCACAGATGTTTCACGTCCTTTTTCCTCTTTCATACCTCCTCTTTCTCTGCGTTCTCTGTGCCTCTGCGGTGAATGCCCCGTATTCGATCCTGCCTAAACTCTGAACTACAGCCATGAACCGACCCCTCGACGGCATCACCGTCATCTCTCTCGAACACGCCATCGCCGCACCGTTTTGCACGCGCCATCTGGCTGACCTGGGCGCGCGCGTCATCAAGGTTGAGCGGCCCGGTTCCGGTGACTTTGCGCGCGCTTACGACACGCGCGCGGGCGGCCTGGCTTCGCATTTTGTGTGGGTCAATCGCTCGAAAGAAAGTCTCACACTCGACCTCAAACAGCCGGCTGCACTGGACGCTCTGAAAGCGCTAATCGGGAAAGCCGACGTGCTGGTGCAAAACCTCGCACCGGGTGCGGCGGCGCGCATGGGCCTGTCTTACGAGGCCCTGAGTCCCAAGCACCCTGGCCTTGTCGTCTGCGACATATCGGGCTACGGCGACGACGGCCCTTACCGCGACAAAAAAGCCTACGACCTGTTGATCCAGAGCGAAGCTGGTTTCCTGTCTGTGACCGGAACACCCAATGAACCGTGCAAGGCCGGCAACTCGATTGCCGACATCGCGGCGGGCATGTATGCCTACACCAGCGTGCTCGCCGCCTTGATGCAGCGCGACAAAAAAAGCGGCACGGGGCAGGGCGCGCACATCGACGTGTCCATGCTCGAATCGCTCGCCGAATGGATGAGCTACCCGCTTTATTACTCCTACCAGGGCGCAGCGCCGCCACCGCGCAATGGGGCAGCCCACGCCACCATTTACCCCTACGGTCCGTTTCCGGCCGGCGACGGTGGCAGCGTGATGCTGGGCCTGCAAAACGAGCGCGAGTGGAAGCAGTTTTGCGCCGTGGTGCTGCAAGACGCTGCGCTGGCCGTCGATGTGCGCTTTGACAGCAATGCTCGCCGCAATGACAACCGCGCGGAGCTGGAAGCGCTCATCGTTCAAGCCTTTGCCGCGTTGACGACTGATCGCGTACTGGCCCGGCTCGATGAAGCGCAGATTGCCAACGCCCGCATCAACGACATGGCCGGGCTCTGGGCGCACCCGCAACTCGCTGCGCGCGGCCGGTGGCAGGACGTGGAGTCCCCTGTGGGCCGCCTGCCTGCGTTGCTGCCTCCGGGCCGCAGCAACCGTTTCGAGCCGCGCATGGATGCAGTGCCCGCAGTCGGCGAGCACACCGATGCCATCCTGCGCGAGATCGGGCAAAGCGAAGCGCAGATCGCCGCGCTGCGTGCCTCGCAGGCGATTTGAGTAATCTGCAGTCGCTATGAATTCAAGAGCTGCTTGCGCCTATGAATACTGGGTTTCAGGCGCATTCGATCAAAATTTTTTGTCTATGAAGCCAAGTCAACAGGAGTTTGCATGACCCCCCTGAAAGCGCAAGCCGACCCCATGCAGTCGGCCAAAAATTCTTCGCAAACCTTCGTGCTGCTGCACGGGGCGTTTCACGGCGGCTGGTGCTGGCCGCGCGTGGCCGGGCCGCTGCGCGCTGCCGGTCATCGGGTTTACACGCCGACCCTGACGGGCCTGGGCGAGCGCTCGCACCTCCTGTCCACCGACATCACGCTCGATGTGATGGTCAATGACCTGGTTAACGTCTTTGAGTTTGAGGAGCTGACTGACGTGGTGCTGGTCGCGCACAGCTTTGCCGGCGTGGTGGCGACGGGGGCGGCCAGCCGCCTGCGCTCGCGCATCCGGCAGGTCGTGCTGCTCGACTCGCTGCTGGTTCTGCAAAGCGGCAAAAGCCCATTCGACTCGCTCCCGCCCGAGGCGGCAGCCGAGCGTCGCAGGCAGGCGCAGGCGACCTCTGGCGGGCTGTCAATCCCAAGTCCCGCGCCCGCAGCTTTCGGCGTCACGGACCCGCTTGACGCAGCGTGGCTGACCGCCAAATGCACGGCGCACCCGCTGTCTGCCTATGCAAGCCCCTTGCATTTTGAAGGCGAGATATTCGCCGGGCTGCCCGTGACCTACGTCGCCGTCACGCCGCACTACGCCTCGACGGTTTCGGCCCGGGACTACGCCAGAAGCCGCGCCGACTGGCGCTACATTGAGATTGAAGCCGGGCACGATGCGATGGTCACGTCGCCGCAGCGCGTGCTTGAACTTCTTCTTGCGCTGCCCTGAGAGTCCTGCAATCAAGCTGGCCGTTGCCGACTTTGCGATGATTGCCCCTTCGCGTGGTCAACCCGGCTTGCCGCTCAGACGTTTTTTCAAGCGCGGCCAGACAACGAAGCCTGGCTGGCCTCATGAGTCGGG
>JANOOO010000250.1:0-2943 GCA_031421375.1 Polaromonas sp. | reverse complement strand
GTCAGCCGGGCGGCCAGTATCGAAAACGCCCCGAGCACGATCAGGCTGGCAATCAGCACGCGCGCGCGAAATCGCGAGAGATCGGCTTCGACGTTTCTAAGTTCGGTCATGGCGGCGGGGTGCGGCGGCGGGTGAAGGCGGGTAAAGGCGGATGCAGGCGGGCGGAGTCGGGATTTTCGGCGCTGCGCGGTGTTCGGGCAAGGGGCGAGAGCGGGAGCGGATTCGGGATCGGAGTCAGCTAGTCAGTTTGGCGACAGAGCTTGCCTTGCCTTCGGCTGGCGGCTGCGGTCTGTCCCGCAAAGGTTTCAGGACTACGTTTCTTAAAGTGGCCGGTTATCGTCCTGATCGGGCGCGCGGCGTTGTGGCGCGAGCAACACAATGCTGGCAACGGGCCACAACACCGCCTCCAGAACCGGTGCCAAAAACAGCACCCAGCCCGGGAAAACTCCGCCGCTAATCATGCGCACAATCAGTTCCAGCGCATGCGCCAGCACAAACAGCGGCAACACCTGCACCGCCTGCGACGGTACGCTAAACCAGAGCAAGCGGCGCTGCATCAGCGCCGCCAAAAAACTCAAGGCCGTGTACGAGAGCGCGTGCTGGCCGAGCAGCGCCGACTGGTGTACATCCATCGCCAGGCCAAACATGAAGGCGACGCCGATACCCACGCGCAGCGGCTGATGCACGTTCCAGAACACCAGCACCAGCGCCAGAAAATCGGGCATCCACGGCACCCGGCCGAAGGGCACAAAGTTAAGCAGCAGCGCACCAATCAGGCTGCCCACAATAAATAGCGGGCTGGCTGGCAGCAGCAGTTGCTGACCACTGCGCATGATCATTTGGTGGCCTTCTTTCGGCTGGGGGTCACGGGGGCGACCGGCTCGGGCCGGGGCGCAATCTGTTTCGAGCCCGGCTGCACCACCATGACATGCCGGGCCGAGCCCACTTGTGCCTGCGGGGTGCAGGAGATTTTGGCAAACGCTGATTCGGCGCGGCGCTCGATGTGGCTGATTCTGGCTACCGGCAAACCCGGCGGATAAACGCCATCGACGCCGCTGGTGGTCAACAAGTCACCCACCTGCACATCCGAGTTGCTGCCCATGAAGCGCAGCTCCAGCCCGCTGCCGCCAGCTAGCGGATCACCGTAGGCCACGCTGCGCCCGCCGGTGCGCACATTGAGAACCGGGATGGCCAGCTCGCGGTCAATCAGCAATGTGACTTCACTGACCAGCGGGTGTACGCGCGTGACCTGCCCCAGCACGCCCGATTCATCAATCACCGGCGAGCCGGCCTCGACGCCCTGCGCCAGCCCTTTGTCAATGATGACCTTGCGTGTGTAGGGATCGGCGGCGTCGTAAAGCACCTCGGCCGCGAGCACCGGCGCAGCGATTTGCAGGCGCAGATCGAGCAACTTGCGCAGCCGCTGATTTTCTTGCGCGAGCTGCTCAACCTGGCTGGCGCGCAGCGACTGCAGCGCGAGCTTTTTGCTGGCGTCATCGCGGCTTTGCAGCGCTTCGTCCAGGCCGATGAAATAAGCGCTGACAGTGCGCAGCGCGTTGACCGGCTGCAGCGCCACCCATTGCACCGGGAAAAGCAGTGTGGCCACCGCAGAGCGCAGCGGCGCGGCGAGGTTGAAACGGGCATCAGCGACCATCAAAAACACCGACAGCGCACTGAAAAAGACCAGCTTGGACAGCGCCGACGGGCCCTGTCTGAAAAACGGTGGCGGGCTGCGGTCCAGGGTTCCTAAAGACACGGGTGTCGCTCAATTCTCGGTGCGGTGGGCCACCAGCGGCGCAGTGCAAGACCGGCGTAACAAATGGGAAAGTTACTCAGTCGTGAAGATGGAGCCAAGCCGGTCCATGCGCTCCAGCGCCATGCCACAACCGCGCACCACGCAGGTCAGCGGCTCTTCGGCGACCAGCACCGGCAGGCCGGTTTCTTCGGCCAGCAGGCGGTCCAGGTCGCGCAGCAATGCGCCGCCACCGGTCAGCATCATGCCGCGCTCGGCGATGTCTGCGCCGAGCTCGGGCGGGGTTTGCTCCAGTGCGTTTTTAACGGCGCTGACGATGTTGTTCAACGGGTCGGTCAGCGCCTCAAGGATTTCGTTGCTGGAGATGGTGAAGCTGCGCGGCACGCCTTCAGACAAATTGCGTCCCTTGACTTCCATTTCCCTGACTTCGGAGCCGGGAAAGGCCGAACCGATGCTTTTCTTGATCGCCTCGGCCGTAGGCTCGCCAATCAGCATGCCGTAGTTGCGGCGGATGTAGTTGATGATGGCCTCGTCGAAGCGGTCGCCACCAACGCGCACACTGCCCTTGTAGACCATGCCACCGAGCGAAATCACACCGACTTCAGTGGTGCCGCCGCCGATGTCCACGACCATCGAGCCGCTGGCCTCGCTGACCGGCAAGCCGGCGCCGATGGCCGCCGCCATGGGCTCTTCGATCAGGTAGACATCGCTGGCGCCCGCGCCCAGGGCGCTTTCACGGATGGCGCGGCGCTCAACCTGGGTGGAGCCGCAGGGCACGCAAATGATGATGCGCGGGCTGGGCTTGAACAGGCTGCGCGGATGCACCATCTTGATGAACTGCTTGATCATCTGCTCGGTGATCACGAAGTCGGCAATCACGCCGTCCTTCATCGGGCGGATGGCCTCGATGTTGCCGGGCACCTTGCCCAGCATGGCCTTGGCGTCCCGGCCAACGGCCTGGATCACTTTTTTGCCGTGCGGGCCGCCTTCGTGGCGAATTGCCACTACCGAAGGCTCATCGAGCACAATGCCTTTGTCGCGGGCAAAAATCAGGGTGTTGGCGGTACCGAGATCAATCGCCAGGTCGGTGGAAAAGTACCGACGGAATGCTTCAAACATGTTCAGGAATCCGGTTGCGCCATGGACAAACTTCGTTGTCGCATCGCCTTTTAGGGTGAATCAATAAGGGG
>JANOOO010000249.1:0-3390 GCA_031421375.1 Polaromonas sp. | reverse complement strand
CGCGGCGCAGGCGAAATTTTGCTCACCAGCATGGACAAAGACGGCACCAAATCCGGCTTCGATTTAGCGCTGACCCGCACGCTTAGTGACGCGGTCAGCGTGCCGGTGATTGCCTCAGGCGGCGTCGGCACGCTGGCCCATCTCGCCGACGGCATCCAGCTCGGCCACGCCGACGCCGTGCTCGCAGCGAGCATCTTTCACTTCGGTGAATTCACCGTGCAGCAAGCGAAGCAGGCGATGGCTGCGCGGGGTATTGCGGTAAGGTTATAGGCAACCCCCGCAGGCTCCGCGCACTGCGTGTCGCTACGCCTTCCCCCCTGCCGGGGCAATATCTGCGATCCGGCAAAGCCGGCCTCGCGATATTCTGTATGTCATCGCTGACAATGCATGCATGACCTGGCTCGACGAAATCAAATGGGACGACAAGGGTCTGGTGCCCGTCATCGCGCAGGAAGCCGCCACCGGCGATGTGCTGATGTTTGCCTGGATGAACCGTGAGGCATTGCAACTGACGGCGGAACGCGGCCAGGCGGTTTACTTCAGCCGGTCGCGCGGCAAGCTCTGGCATAAGGGCGAAGAGTCGGGGCATTTTCAGACCGTGCATGAGATTCGCGTTGATTGCGACGCCGACGTGATTTTGTTGAAGATCACGCAGCACGGCCACGGCCCGGACGATCCGGCCATTGCCTGCCACACCGGGCGTCACAGCTGTTTTTTCAACGTTTACAAGGACGGACAGTGGCAGGTCACTGAGCCGGTCTTGAAAAACCCTGATGACATCTACAAATAAATCTCAAGCCATGACCTTGTCCTCAAACGATTCGCTGGCGCGTCTGGCCGAGACCATCGAAAGCCGCAAGCCGGGCCACGGGGGCGACCCGGACGCGAGCTATGTGGCGCGTTTGCTGCACCGGGGGCCGGACGCGTTTTTGAAAAAAATCGGTGAAGAAGCCACTGAGGCCGTCATGGCAGCCAAAGACCTCGATTACGGCGGGATTACCGTTGAGTTGCAGGGCAAATTCGTCGGCGAAGTGGCCGACTTGTGGTTTCACAGCATGATTGCTTTGGCGCATTACGGCCTCCGCCCCGCCGACGTGATTGCCGAGCTGGAGCGCCGCGCAGGCACCAGCGGCATTGAAGAAAAAGCGCTGCGCAAAGCGGTGGCGCGTGACGCATCAAACGACTAAAAAAGGACTAGCCGTGACACAAGACATCGTGACCATTGAGCCTGACGAGGGGCTTCGCATGTGGGGTTGGGTCAGCTACGTGCTGCATCTGGTTGTGGCGGTGGCTGCCGTGCTGCCGGGTGCGCAGGTGTCGATTGCGCTGCTGCTGATTGCGCTGGTGATTGACCTGGTCAAGCGCGGCGATGCGGCGGGCACCTGGCAGGCTTCGCACTTCAGCTGGCGCATTCGCAGCGTGCTGTGGGCCGGCGTGCTGTACCTGCTGACATCGTGGCTTTGGCTGCTGTTTCTGGTGCCGGGCTGGATCGCCTGGGCCTTGATTTCGCTGTGGTTTTTGTACCGTATCGTCAAGGGCATGGTCCGCATGAACGCTGGCCGTTCGGTCGAGGCTTGAGTCCATGAGTCACCCGGAAAACTGCATTTTCTGCAAGATTGCGTCAGGCGCGATCCCGAGTCGCAAGGTGTACGAGGACGACGAGCTGTTTGCGTTTCACGACATCGCGCCGTGGGCGCCGGTGCATTTCTTGATGATCCCGAAGCGGCACATCGCGTCGATGGCGGAGGCGGGAAGCGAAGACGCAGCCTGGCTGGGCCGCATGATGGTGCTGGCACCGAAACTGGCGGACGAGCAGGGTTGCGAGCCTTATCCTGCTGGCGGCTTTCGCCTGCTGCTCAACACCGGGGCGCAGGGCGGACAAGAGGTGCATCATTTGCACATGCATGTGATAGGCGGCCCCAGGCCCTGGCTGAAGGGTTGAACGTTTCGGCTGGCGGGTGGTCAATTACATAAGGCATGGGTCAAAATTGACGCAGGTACGCGGTTTCGACTAACCCGCATTTGATTGCGTGTAATAGGCCCCAAGCCGGGAGCGCCCTTTAGAATGACCGCAGTAGTTCAACACGGCGCTAGCTGCAACTTCCACTTCTCATCAGGAGCAAAACATGGGTTCTTTTTCAATCTGGCATTGGCTGATCGTGCTGTTGATCGTCGTGATGGTGTTTGGCACCAAAAAGCTCCGAAACATGGGCGGCGATTTGGGCGGGGCCGTCAAGGGCTTCAAAGACGGCATGAAAGAGGGCGGCCAGACCGACGACAAAACCGCCGCGCTCACACCGGGCCAGGTCACCAATGCGCAAGCCGCCGACAAACCCGCGGACAAGCCGGTCGATAAAAACACCATCGATGTTGAAGCGCGTCAGCGCTCTTAAACCCGCATGGAGCCGACTGTGCCCATGCTGCAGCGCGTCTGCATCAGTGACCCGCGCCCCTGCCCGGCACGCGCTGGCATCCGGCGCCATCAATCATGATCGACCTCGGCATTTCCAAGATCATGCTGATCGGTGCGGTGGCATTGATCGTTATCGGCCCTGAAAAACTGCCGCGTCTGGCGCGCACCGTCGGCGCGCTGCTCGGCAAAGCGCAGCGCTACGTAGCCGACGTGAAGCAGGAAGTCAACCGCTCGATGGAGCTTGACGAGCTCAAAAAGATGAAGGACACCGTTCAAGAGGCTGCCCGCGATGTCGAAAATTCCATTCACACGGAAAAAAGCGACTTTGAAAAATCATGGTCAGAGGCGACCGGCTCGGGCGGTGACTCAGCCGGCTTCAGCGTCCAGCCTGAAGGAATGATCGTCTTCCCCGAATACCGGCACCCGAAGAAAAACTGGCGCCTCAAGACGGGTGCTACGCCGCAATGGTTCAAGGCGCGTTCGGGTGTGCGCACACGCGCACAGTCGGGGGCTGCGCGCGTTGCGCGTTTTCGGCCCAGGCCGGGAGCGCAGGCCGGGCGTCATTTTTAACGCGCTGGCCTGCCGACACGGGCCTCGGATGTCACACGGCGGGTTGATTTTTCGCCATTTCATTTCTCCATCACCTGCCGGGCTCAGGCACGCAGGCTTTCAGCGCACACTTCCCCAATGAGCGACCCCAAAGACAACAAAACCGACAAGCCTGACGAGCTGGCGGGCACCGAGCAGCCCTTTGTTCAGCACTTGATGGAGCTGCGCGACCGCATGATGTGGGCGGTTGCTGCTGTTGCCGTTGCTGCCATTGGGCTGGCGATTTTCCCCGGCCCCGGTGCGCTCTACGACTTGATGGCCGCGCCGCTGGTGGCCACCTTGCCGGCCGGCACCACGCTGATCGCCACCAACGTGATCTCGCCTTTCGTCGTGCCGATCAAGATTTTGTTCATGGCGGCGTTCATGAT
>JANOOO010000248.1:0-2083 GCA_031421375.1 Polaromonas sp. | reverse complement strand
GCCCCCACGGTGGATATGGCCCCCACGGTCGCGCACTGCGTGTCGCTTCCTGCCCCCCGAGGGGGGCCGCTGCGCCTGTGGCCCGGCAAAGCCGGTTCCACGGCCCCTGCTGGGCTGAAGAGCCCCCGTCTTACTCCCTCTCCCTCCGGGAGAGGGCTGGGGTGAGGGCTCCCCGTCTTCCACGGTTCGCGCTTGAGATTCCCACCCTCACCCTAACCCTCTCCCGCCAGCGGGAGAGGGAACATCGCAGCCCGCAGTCGCTCTCTTCGCGTAGCTCCCTGCCCCCCGAGGGGGCCGCTGCGCCTGTGGCCCGGCAAAGCCGGTTCCGCGGCCCCTGCTGGAGTGGTGAGGCACTTTCTGACTCCCTCTTACTCCGGGGGTGGCGGGGGTGGGGGCAGTTCAAGCGCAGACCATTGAAAACCAGCGCCGCACACCGCCCCCATCCCTGCCGCTCCCTGGCTGAATTGATAACTATGCATACTTATTGTTTATTTTTTGCGTAAAAGTGCGTATCAATTCATAATCAGTTGATCAGTTAATCGAGTTGTCGTGTATTGCGGTCTCAAGTTCAAAGCCTATTCAGCGCGATGCAGTGCCATTTGGCCTGCAGGCCAAGCCGCCCCGGGGCCACCGGCGCCCGTGACCTGTTACATCCTGACGCCGCGCGAGTTGATCGGGCGGTTTTTTTCGGAAAAATGCTTTTATGAAAAACATCGCCGAGAAGCTGTTGCCGATGCGCTTTGCAGTGCCACTGCTGATCGTTTTGGTGCTGCTTTACGCGCTGATCAGCGAGATCAATTACCGCAACACCAAACAGACCCTGACAGGCGGCATCGCACTGACCGACGCCCGCATCGGTGCAGCGAAGCTGCTGCAACTGCTGACCGACGCGGAAACCGCGCAGCGCGGCTTTTTGTTGACCGGCGACGCCAGCTACATCCAGCCCTTGCACCATGCGCAGGCAGAGCTAAAGGGCAGCGACCAACTGCTTCAATACATCGCCAGCATCGGCCCTGCCGGTCCCGCTGATGCCCAGCGCATCGGCGCCCTTGTTGCCGAGAAGTTCGCCGAGCTGGATCGCTCCATCGAGCTGCACCAATCCGGCGACCGCGAGCAGGCGCTGGCGCTGGTGCATAACTCGGGCCGGCAGCGCATGGACGAGTTGCGCGCGCTGTTGCAGAGCAAACTGGCGGAGGCGGCGCAGCTGCAGCAGGGCGCGCGCAATTCCATTTATTCAGCACTGCACTTCAGCCAGATTGCCGTGCTGGTGTTGTCGGCCTTGCTGATAGGCGGCTTGTTGCTTTATCTGCGCCAGCTGGGTGCCAGAGAGCGCCAGCGGGCCGATTACCAAAAAAAACTGGAGCAAGAAGTCAATGACAAAACACGGGGCTTGCAGACGATGGCAAGCTGGCTGGAGACGGTGCGTGAAGATGAAAAAGCCAGTCTGGCGCGCGAGCTGCATGACGAGCTGGGCAGTCTGCTGACCTCGGCCAAACTGTCGCTGGCGCGCATGCGCCCGAAGCTGGCGCATGACGCCCAATTGCTCGAGCGTGCGGACGCGGTCAATCAGCGCCTGAACGAAGGCATTGCGCTGAAGCGCCGCATCATCGAAGACCTGCGGCCCTCAACCTTGAGCCTGCTTGGCCTGCACGTGGCCTTGGCCAATTTGTGTGCCGATGCGTCCGGCCAGATGGGTATTCGCATCCGCAGCGAGATCGCGCAAGTGCAGGCCGATCCGGAGACCGAGCTGGCGCTGTTCCGCGTGGTGCAAGAAGCGCTGACCAATATCGGAAAGTATTCAAGGGCCACCGACGTGCTGGTGGGGCTCAGGCAAGCGGGCGAGGCGCTGCACCTGGAAGTTGCAGACAACGGCGAGGGCTTTGATGTCAGCTCGCTGCAGGCGGGCCGACACGGGCTGGCCGGCATGCGGTTTCGCATCGAAAGCCGGGGCGGCTCGTTTTCCGTCGTGTCAGCGCCGGGGCAGGGCACCCGGGTGGCGGCGACCTTGCCGCTCGTTGCCGATGCAGCGGATGCGTTACCGGGAGACTCGATGCTGCAGGTGCATTGATGCAGAGATGATGCG
>JANOOO010000247.1:0-2460 GCA_031421375.1 Polaromonas sp. | reverse complement strand
CGAAAGCGCCATTTGACCGAGAGCGAGCGCAAGCGGGCAGGCAGATAAGTTCCCCCCCGTTGTCGCGCACTTCGTGTCGCTCCCTCCCCCCTCAGGGGGCGGCGCCTGCGGCCCGGCGAAGCCGGTTCCGCGGCACCTGCTTGGTTGGGGAGGCTCCGTCTTACTCCCTCTCCCTCTGGGAGAGGGCTGGGGTGAGGGCTCCCCACTCCCGCATCACTGGCCCGCAAGCGCATTCGCTTCGCGCTCGATCTGATCCGAGCATTAACCAGCCATGAAACTGACGCACTCCAAAGCGGTTGCACTGATGATCCTGGTCGCCCTGATGTGGTCGATGGCCGGGGTCGTGACGCGCCATCTCGACGCCGCGCGCAGCTTCGAGGTGACCTTCTGGCGAAGCTTTTTCACGGCGGTGTCACTGCTGATTTTGTTGCCGCTGATTCAGGGTCGGATGGTGTTCACCCGAATTCGCTATGGCGGGGTGGCGCTGTGGATTTCGGGTCTGTGCTGGAGCGTGATGTTCACCGCTTTCATGGTGGCGCTGACGCTGACCACCGTGGCCAACGTACTGGTGACGCTGGCGCTTGGCCCCTTCATGACGGCGCTGGCGGCGCGCATCTTTATCGGCCACCGCATTGCGCCGCGCACCTGGCTCGCCATCGCAGTGGCCAGCGCCGGCATTGCCTGGATGTACGGCGGGCAAATCGATTTCCAAAGCCAGCTGCCGGGCACACTCATTGCGGTGCTGGTGCCGATCGCTGGCGCCATCAACTGGACGGTGGTGCAGCACAGCCGCGCACACGGTAAAAACATCGACCTGGTGCCTGCTGTGCTGGTCGGCGCGGTCATCTCGTCGCTGCTGACCTTGCCGCTGTCTTTCCCGATGCTGGCGACGCCGCACGACATCGGCCTGCTGGCCGTGCTCGGCCTGTTTCAACTGGCGATACCCTGCGTGCTGTCTGTGTGGTGTGCCGGCGTGTTGAAGGCCCCAGAAATTTCGCTTCTGGCGCTGCTTGAAGTCATCTTTGGCATCCTGCTGGCCTGGGTCGGCGCAGGCGAAGTGCCGGGTGCCAATGTGCTGACCGGGGGCGCGCTGGTATTGGGCGCACTGGTCATTAACGAGGTTTTTCGATGGAAGCAACGATCATGAGTCAGGAATTCTCACCGGCAAACGAGATCGTCACGGAGCGACGCGGCAACGCGGGCCTCATCACGCTCAATCGCCCCAAGGCACTCAATGCGCTGTCGCTGCAGATGGTGCGCGACCTCACCGCCACGCTGCTGGCCTGGCGCAGCGAGCCGGCCGTGCAGCTCGTCGCGATTCGCGGCAGCAACAAGGTCGGCCGGCCCGGCACGCCGGATGCGCTGTTCGGCGGCTTTTGCGCAGGCGGCGACATTCGCTTTTTTCACCAGGCTGCGCACGCTGGCGAGGCGGGGGAGCAAGAGCTCGAAGCCTTCTTCACCGAGGAATACCAGCTCAACCACCTGATTCACACCTACCCCAAGCCCTACATCGCTTTCATGGACGGCGTGGTGATGGGCGGCGGCATGGGAATCTCTCAAGGCGCAAGGGTTCGCATCGTCACCGAGCGCACCAAAATGGCGATGCCCGAGACCAACATCGGCTTGTTCCCCGATGTCGGCGGCGGCTACTTTTTGAGCCGTTGCCCGGGCCATGTCGGCGAATATCTGGCGTTGACGGGGCACGTCATGGGCGCGGACGAAGCCCTGGCCTATGGCCTGGCCGACGTGCAGGTTGAATCAAGCAGGCTGGCCGGGCTGTGGGATGTGCTAAGTGGTCCGGGTCTGGATACCCCCGAGCAGACCAATCAATGGATTGCTACTAATTTAATAGCTGCTTGCGCCCGTCCAGTATTGGTCACAGACGAAATTGATGCCTGTTTCGGCCTGCTGCGGGTCAAACACATCATTGACGCGCTCGAAGATTCACCCAGCGCGTGGGCGAAGAAAAATGCTGCTGTCATGCGCCGCTATTCGCCCCTGATGCTGCACGTCACGCTGGAGCAGATCCGCAAGGCCCGGCTTTTGAGCCTCGCTGACAACCTGCGCATGGAGCGCAATATGGTGCATCGCTGTTTCCACCCTGCAACCGGCACCGCGAGCGAAGCCGTTGAAGGGATTCGAGCCTTGGTTATCGACAAAGACTACAGCCCGAAATGGAGCCCGGCGCGGATTGAAGACGTCAAGCCGGGCATGACCGATGCGTTTTTCGCCAGCCCCTGGGCGGCTGACGCGCATCCGCTGCGCGATCTGTAGTCGGTTGCGCCGCGAGCTTGCGCTGCAAGACTGCGCCGCAGTGAATCAGCGGCCCCGGGACTTCATCGCCCGCTCCACCTCGCGCTTGCCTTCACGGTCCTTGATGGTGTCGCGCTTGTCGTGCTCGCCCTTGCCCTTGGCCAGGCCGATTTCGCATTTGATCTTGCCGGCCTTCCAGTGCATGTT
>JANOOO010000246.1:0-3030 GCA_031421375.1 Polaromonas sp. | reverse complement strand
CGCAGCGGCTTGAGAAATCGGTCCAGATCCGGCAGGCTGCGACCGGACACCACCGCCAGCGCACCACCAAGGCGGGTTTGAAGCTGCAACAGCGTTGCCGTCAGGCCAGAGGGAACCATCACCGCATCGGGGTCGCTGGCGAGATCGACCAGGGTGCCGTCAAAGTCAAGAAACAGCGCTGTTTGCGCGCTGATTGCGGGCAACTCACCTGTAAGTCGAAATTCATCTGTTGGTGTGCCGGGCAGCCCGCTGTCGGGCGGCGGCACCGTTGTCAAAAAAAGACTTGAATCGGACGCCTGCGTCTGGGAATGGCGGAGGGACGAGGAAGACAAGTTGCCAAACACGGACCGGGATGCTGACGCGAAGAAGCTGGAAGCGAAGTTCATGAAACCAACGGTAACTATTTTGGTTGCGGTTGTTTGTAGGAATAACGCTTTTTGCTTGTAGGAAAGATGCCCTATTCGAGATTCGTGCTTTGGCCTTGATCAAGCCTCGCCATCACATCCAAACGCAGGCAGTCGAGGCGTGTACACAGTGGGAAAGGGGTGTGAATGCGAGCACGCCCCGTAAAGCGCGAGCGGCGCTGAAAATCGGCCGCACCCTGGAAAACTGGCATCTCAGGAACTGAAATGCGGAAACACTTTGATACCGCTAATTCGGTTTAACCGGCACCTCGCAGCCCTCGACGTACGGCGTCAATCCGTCCCGCCGAAATGGCCAGACCGATTTTCTGGCCCTGCTGGCCCGCAGCCTGCGCGGCGCGTGCAATCGGCTCGGTCAGCACCGCCTGCGCTGCTGCCAGCGCTTCGCGCAGATGCTGGTGTGTGCTCTGTAACGCGGCCTGCCGGACTGGCGAGTCCAGCGCGGCCGACGCGCAGGCGCAAGCCAGCAAGGCGTCATGAAACCGGGCCGGCTTGCGAAAAGCATCGCAGCGCTCCAGCAAGCCGACCAGTCCGGCCGCGTCCGATGCCTGCGCTGCATTGAGGGCCGCCCGTTCGCGCACGACCAGCACTGCGAGCTCTCGGCAATCGTTGGGAACGCGCCAGCGATGACTGAGCTGCAGGGCCTCTTGCAGACCACCGGCTGCCAAACACAGACAGGCAAATCGAACCGGCAGCGGTGCGCCTCGGCTGGCCGCCACATCGAGCATGGTCAGCGTCTGCGACCATGACTGGGCTGACCGGGTGGAGGCGAGCAGCTCAGGCAGCAAGGCCAGAAGCGCCCCGCAATCGTGCAGCACGGCGAGCATGCGCGAAGGGGTGGGCTCCATCAGCCCGCGAGCCAGCTCTTGCCAGACGCGCTCTGCCACCAGCGCGCTCACCTCGCCATGCGCAACCATGCCCTGCATCAGGCCCTGCGTTTCAGGCGCGACTGAAAAGTCGGCAAAGCGTGCGGCAAAGCGCGCCACCCGCAGGATGCGAACCGGGTCTTCACGAAATGCCTCCGTGACGTGGCGCAGCACCTTGGCGCGCAAGTCAGCCTGGCCGCCGTAGGGGTCGGTCAAAGCCAAAAAATCTGCATCGAATTGGGGTCCAAGCCAATCACCACGGGCGCAAGCAGCTATTGAATTGATAGTGATATCACGTCGCGCGAGATCTTGCTCCAGCGTCACGCTGGCATCGGCGTGAATGACAAAGCCCCGGTAACCAGGAGCCGTATTGCGCTCGGTGCGGGCAAGTGAAAATTCTTCACGGGTTTGCGGGTGCAAAAACACCGGGAAATCCTTGCCTACCGGGACAAAGCCCAGCTCGATCAGCGTCTCGGGCGTCGCGCCCACCACCACCCAGTCGCGGTCCCGGACCGGCAAGCCCAGCAAGGCATCGCGCACCGCACCGCCGACCAGGTAGATTTGCATCAGCGGGAGTTTAGCGGGCGGGAATTTACCAAACTGCCAGCAAACAATCGTGATCTGACCCCCATTGTTTTGATGGTTTGAAAAAAATAATTGGGGTCAGATCACGATTAATTCGGCACCGTTCGATAGGGCTCCTCGAATGCCCTGAAGTCGTTTTCAGCTAGAGCGCCTGCTACCCAAGCCTGCACGCCGGGCAGCGCACGGACGCGATCTACATAGGCGGTCACATCGGGCGGAACCGGCAGCGCATAGGTGACGAGTCGCAAACACACCGGCGCAAAAAAAGCATCGGCGATGCTGAACGGGCCGAACAACTGCGGCCCACCGTGCTGCGCGAGCAGTCCGCGCCACATGCTGACGAGGCGCTGCACATCAGCCTGGACGGCGGGGTTGTCACGCCAGATTTGCGCGCCGACTTCGGGTAAGTGCGCTTGAACGTTAAGGGGACAGGCCGAGCGCAGCGCGCTGAAGCCGCTGTGCATTTCGGCGCAGGTGCTGCGTGCGTGGGCGCGGGCGCACCGGTCCAACGGCCACAGGTTCTTTTCAGGAAATCTTTCGGCCAAATACTCGGCGATCGCCAGCGTGTCCCAGACGATCAGGCCGTTATCGTCGAGCACAGGGACCTTGCCGGTAGGGCTAACGGCGGTCATGGTTTGCTTGAAGCGTGAGCCGGCAGCAAATGAGTCGAAGCGGACCATCACCTCTTCAAATTCGATGCCGCATTGCTTGAGCAGCACCCACGGCCGCATCGACCAGGACGAGTAATTTTTATTGCCGATGTAGAGTTTGAGCATGGTTTGCAACTGGAGGCGCGCCGAGTCGGCGAGGTCTGATCCTAGCGCCACAGGCATAGGGAAGCGCAGATCAATTCATCGTGGCGCGCGATCACTCGAATTGGGCGGTCTGCGGCGTTGCTTTTCTTGCAAATATCACGATATTTGCAAGAAAAGCGCCTTGCATCCCATCCCAATTCGAGCGCCGCGCATCCACGCGAATTAATCTGCGCTTCCCTAGCCAAGCCAGCGATATCGCAGCGGCCAAGAAACTCGCCGCCACCCTCGTTTTCAAGGAGTAAATCATGAGCAAAAAAATCAATGTTGACGATCTGCCTGAGTTCGATCTGGCTGAGCACCTCAAAACCGACGAGGACATTGCCCTGTATCTGAGCGTGGTGC
>JANOOO010000245.1:0-4029 GCA_031421375.1 Polaromonas sp. | reverse complement strand
AATTTGCTGCGTTATGTACTTGACGGCTACCCCACCAAGCGGCTCGCCGAGGTAGCCGCCAGCCGGGCCGATATCGATGCCGTTGTCGATACCGCGGAGCAGTGGATCAACAAGGGCGATCTGGCGCGCGCAAGCAGCCTGCTGGCACCCTACTTTGCCGGCACCGGGCCGCTCGCGGTGCGCCTGTCGCCGCTGTTCAATCAGTTGATGGACGTGTGGCGCCTGCAGCACCACCCCATGAAACGCGAGCGCCTGATTGACTCGCTCATCGAGCGCGGCGACCGCGCATTGCAAAGCGATGCGCTGCAGCGCCGCACGACGATGCGCGCCGACCAGGGCGAATTTGCTGATGCCTGGCGTTGCTTCAAGCTGGCCAGTGCCAGTAACCCGAATGACCCGGCGCTGAGTTTTCTGGAAGTGACGACGCTGCTCAGTGAAGGCCGCAGCGCAGAAGCGCAAGCGCGTGCGCAGTGGTGGGCGGCATTTTTAGAGCGCCAGCGCGACCCGCAGTTGAGCGATCTGACCGCGCTGCTGCGCCGCATGGCAGCCGACCCGCACGGCAGCATGATGGGCGTGGCGGCAGCGGCCAACCCTGAGCTGCAGCGGCTGCTGGGCTTGTTGCAGGCCGCGCCACGCCCCGTCGTTCGGCACAGCTTGAGCGTCTTCACCGAAGACGATCCGGTGCGCGGTGCCCGGGTGAGCGCATCCAGCCTGGTGCCCGACGCCGAACTGGCGTTTTTGGAACAGCGCTGGCAGGCCAGCTTCGAGCAGGTCAAACCCATGAGCACGCTGCTGCAGAACCAGGCCGATGAAGTTTGGGACAAGGCCGCCAACTGGCTCGACCTGCTGGAGAGCCAGCCCGCGCTCTGGTTCAGCTTCGACGTGCTCGACGACCTGGTGATGGCCGCTGACACCCTGGAGTGGGGCGGCGTGATTGAGCGCCTGCTGGTGCCGCTGGCCGAGCGCGCCGCCGAGCAATTGCGCCTGACGCTCGAAAGCCACGACGGGCCGGTTCAGCTGCCCTGGGGTTTCGAGGATTTGCGGCCGGTGATCAGGCCCATCGCGCATCTGGCATTTGTCTGCAAGGAGGCGGGCAACGAGCAGCGCTTCATGGAGCTGGCGCAGTGGCTGGTGTTTGAGCTCAACCCGAACGACAACCACGGCCTGCGCGCCGACCTGTCGTGCGCCTATGTGCGCTTCGCGCGCTGGGCCGACGTGCTGGCGCTCTACCAGCATTACCCGGGTGACGCGCCGACGCTGCTGCTTAACGCCGCGCTGGCCCGGTTTGCGACCGGCGATGCGCCCATGGCTGCCACCTTGCTGGCACGGGCAGCCGAGATCTGCCCGGTAGCCGTCAATATGTTGGTGTCCAGAACGGCCAGACCAGTCAAGCCCGACAGCGGTTTTGGAATCCAGATCGGCGGCAAGTACGAAGCCTGGCTGTACGTGGAGAGCATGCGCAAATTCTGGGAGCAGAACGAAGCGCTTGACCAGGCGCGTGCGGCCCTGAAATCTGCCCGCTCCGGGTCTGCCCGCTCCGGATCTTGACTGCAGCCGCCGCCGCTCTCACAATCGTGCGCGGGCAACCCACAAAAGCGCACATGACGACTTTCCGTTTATCCGGTTTTCGCGTAAGCGCAGTAATGCTTGGGCTGCTGTGTGCGCCAGCGCACAGCCGCGCGGGCGCGCGAGAGGTAGGGTCGAGTTGATGCTGCACCAATTTCTCGCAACCCACCGTGCATTGCTCATTGAGCGCTGCCAACAACAATCCCGCCGACGCGATGAGTCGCAAATCGATGTGGCTGCCGAACCTATCGGCTCCGCCGACCGCCTCGCTCAGCCTGATCTGGCGTTTGGCGTTCCGTTGTTTCTCGATCAATTGATCAAGACGCTGCGCATCGACCAAAGCCGGGGCATTGCGGCCGGGCCGCCCGTTTCAAAGCCCGTTGGTGGCGACTCGCCGACCACAAAATACAACTCCGAAATCGGCACCTCAGCCACGCTTCATGGCCGCGAGCTGTCAGAGCACGGCTTCACCATCGAGCAGGTGGTACACGAATACGGCGACCTGTGCCAGGTCATCACCGGGCTGGCGGTCGAGCTCGACGCGCCCATCCAGACCGACGAGTTCAAAACCCTGAACCTCTGCCTGGACAACGGCATTGCCGATGCCGTCACCGAGTTCGCGCTGCGGCGCGATCTGGTCAACCTTGAGCGCGAAGACGCAGCGCTCAATCAACGTCTGGGCATGCTGGCGCACGAGCTGCGCAACCACCTGAACACCGCGACGCTGGCTTTTAGTTTGATCAAATCAGGCAAGGTCGCGGTGTCGGGCGCGACCGGTGCGGTTCTGGAGCGCAGCCTGATTGGCCTGCGCAATTTAATTGACCGCTCACTGGCCGAAGTGCGCATGAAAGCCGGCCTGGCGGTGCAGCCACAAGTGATCTCGGTTGCTGATTTGATTGCCGAGATCAAGGCGTCCGCCTCACTTGAAGCCCAGGCGCGTGGCTGCGACCTGGTCGTGACGCCGGTGGACCATGCGCTGGCTGTGGAAATTGACCGGGACCTGCTGCACTCGGCGCTCGGCAATCTGCTGCAGAACGCCTTCAAGTTCACCAAGACCGGCACGCAGGTGAGCTTGAGCGCGCATGCGCAGGGCGACAGGGTGTGGATTCATGTGCGCGACCATTGCGGCGGGTTTCGGCCCGGCGTGATGCAAACGCTGTTTCGCCCGTTCAAGCAGGGCGACGCGGATCGCTCGGGTCTGGGGCTGGGGCTGTCGATCAGCAAGCGCGGCGTCGAGGCCAACCAGGGGCAGTTAACGGTGCGCGACATGCCGGGCTCGGGCTGCGTCTTCACGATTGATTTGCCCCGCCACTATGTGACGCCGCTTTCTTGACTCCTTCCCCCGGGAGGGGAAGGAGTATTTCGGGCAGCCCTGCCCTGCAGACCGCAGCCCGGTCAGTGCCCGGTCTCCTCCACGCTGTACAGAAGCGCGCCGGCTACGGTCGGGCAGCATTGGGGACTCGCTCCGTTCCCGCGACGCGCGGGCGCAGCTCGCGCAGTTTGGCCGTCAAGCGCGCCTGGTTGTCAGGCCCCGTGCGAAGCAGCATTTTTTGTCCCGACGACAGCGCCTCTAACTTCGGGTCTTCAAACTCATAGCGCACCCAGGGCCGGGCCGAATTGATCGGGCCTTTCACCTCGGTCAGCCGCACCCGCAGCGGAGCGGCAGGCGTTGGCGTGGCAAGCAGATGGTCGATCACCGCCACCAGCCGGTCGTTGAAGTAAGCCTTGGGGTAGCCCAGCTCGACGTAAGCCTCTTGCAGCAGCGGGTACAGCCGCACGTACACCGCTGCGGCTTTGGCGCTGTCGATGGCGTCGATGAAGTTGACCAGCGGGGTGTAGCGCTGGGCGTTGGCCGGGTGAATCACGTCGCCCTTTGCCCCGGCCGGCCCGGTCAGCGTGCTGAAGCGCCCAGGCACCGGGTTGACCGGCCACAACATCGGCGCGGCATGCGGTCGCGCCAGGTTATCGACGGTGGCGACGACGCGCTTGGCAAAACCGCCCGGCTGCAGAAAGGTCAGCCTGTCGGCCCGTTTGACGATCTCGCCGAGCGCGCTGGCAATGAAGCTGTCGGACTGCGCCAAGGCTGGCAGCGGCGCGGCATCGCCTGGCGCAGACGCCGCGTTGATGGGGTATTGAATGGCCGGATCGGCGGGCGGCGCAGTCGCAGTTGGTGCGTCGTCGGGGGCCGGTGCGACGGGCACGGTCGGCAGCGCGGGTTTGCTCGTGAACACGCCGGCTGGCCCCTGCAAAACGTAGTACGCGCCGCCGCCGATGGCGGCCAGCATCAGCGCAATCACGATTGGAAATACCAGTTTTCCCATGGATGGACATCCCGGTTGAATGGCTCTGCCGAGCGGGTGGGCCAATGGTACAAATTTAGCGGCAGCCCGGGGCATCAAAGCCCTTCGCAAGATGCGGAGAAAACGCGAGCTGTGCCTGCTAGATGCTATTATTTTAATAGCT
>JANOOO010000244.1:0-12020 GCA_031421375.1 Polaromonas sp. | reverse complement strand
GTGATGTTCTTGACGATGCCCTTGACTGCCGAGCCTTCTTTCAGGGTTTCCATCAGCTTGGCGCGTTCTTCGCCCATGCTGGCTTCGACCACCGCGCGGCGTGACAGCACGACGTTGTTGCGCTTGCGGTCGAGCTTGATGACCTTGAATTCCATGGTCTTGTTCTCGTACGGAGACAAGTCCTTGACCGGGCGGGTGTCGATGAGCGAGCCGGGCAGGAAAGCGCGGATGCCGTTGACCAGGACGGTCAGGCCACCCTTTACTTTGCCGCTGGTCTGGCCCGTGACGAATTCGCCGGATTCGAGGGCTTTCTCCAGGCTCATCCACGATGCAAGACGCTTGGCCTTGTCGCGGCTGAGCAGGGTGTCGCCGTAGCCGTTTTCGACAGAGTCGATGGCAACAGACACAAAGTCGCCGACCTGGACTTCGAGTTCGCCCTGGTCGTTCTTAAATTCTTCGAGGGGGACGTAAGCCTCGGACTTGAGCCCGGCGTTCACAACGACGTGGTTGTGATCGATGCGGACGACTTCAGCGGTAATGACCTCGCCGGTACGCATTTCGGAGCGTTTCAGCGATTCTTCAAATAGGGCGGCGAAAGATTCTGACATTGAGTTTCCTAATCCACACAACAGGGTTCAATTGGCGGAATTGCCAAAAGGTTTGAGGCTGCTTGCGGCGGTTTGGTTTGTTGCGGCCTGATGTAGATCGGATCGCGGGTAAAAGGATAAAAATCCTGCTGACCCTGAAGCCCGACGGGAGCGGGATTGCGTGAGGTCAGAAGGGGCGTTTGGCCTGCCACCATTCAAGCACCAGGTCTGTCGATTGTTTGATCGAAAGCTCGGTGTTGTCCAGGTGATGGGCGTCATCAGCCGACCGCAGAGGCGAACTTTGCCGTGATTGGTCACGGTTATCTCGCGCCTCCAGATCGTTCTGAATGTCTTTGATTGTAGCGTGATTCCCCTTTGAAATCAATTGCTTATGGCGCCTTTCAGCGCGGTGCAGGGCGCTCGCTGTGAGGTAAATCTTGAGCGTGGCATCCGGGAAAATCGCGGTGCCCATGTCGCGCCCTTCGGCGACCAGCCCCGGCAACTGGCGAAAGCCGCGCTGCAGCGCCACCAAGGCGGCACGCACCTCGCCATGCGCCGACACCTTCGACGCAGCCATGCCCATGATTTCGGTGCGAATGGCGTCTGTCACATCCTGTGATTTGAGCAGCACCCGGTCGGATTTGAAGCGAATCGGCAAATTGTGGGCGACAGCGGCCACCGAAGCACCGTCGTCGAGCGACACGCCCGCCTGCGCTGCGGCGTAGGCCGTCAACCTGTAAAGCGCGCCGGAGTCAAGGTAGTGGTAGCCGAGCTGATGTGCGACCTCGGCGGCGAGCGTTCCCTTGCCTGATGCGGTCGGGCCATCAACGCAGATGACCGGAATGTCAGACTGTTCAGCAGAGCTGACCCGGAACAGGGTCTCGAAGTAGTCCGGAAAGGTCTTGGCGACACATTTGGGGTCCAGGATGCGAATGGGCTGGCGCGCCGGGTTGAATGCGGCGAGCGAGAAGCACATGGCGATGCGGTGATCGTCGTAAGTGTGAATCGCTGCCGTGTGCCATTGAACCGGTGCGGTGATCTTCAGGTAGTCCTCGCCGGCTTCGACGACGGCACCGAGTTTTTGCAGCTCGCAGGCCATGGCGGCAATCCGGTCGGTTTCTTTGACGCGCCAGCTGGCAATGTTGCGCAGCACGGTCGTGCCTTCCGCGTAGAGCGCCATCACAGCCAGCGTCATAGCCGCGTCGGGAATGTGGTTGCAATCAAGGTCAATGGCTTGCAGGGGCCAGCGGCCGCGCGACACACGCAGCGAATGGCCGTCACTGTCGATTCGCGCGCCCATTGATCGGGCGGCTTCGACGAAACGGATATCGCCTTGAATGGAGTCGCCGCCCACGCCCTCAATGAGGATGCTGCCGCTGCCGTCAAGAGGGGTGGCCAGCGCGCCGAGTGCGATGAAATAACTGGCCGATGAGGCATCACCTTCGATATGAATTTTGCCCGGCGACTGGTAGCGGCTACCGGCCAAAATTGTGAAGCTCTGCCAGCCGTCTTGCGCCACGTCAATGCCGAATCGTCGCAACAGATTGAGTGTGATCTCGATGTAGGGCCTGGAAATCAGCTCGCCGATCACGTCGATCCGAATGTCGCTGACGGCGACCAACGGCAACGCCATCAACAACGCCGTGAGGAATTGACTGGATACGTCACCGCGCACCTGGATAGGCCGGTCAAGTCTCACTTCGCCCGGGCGCAGACGCAGCGGCGGGAATCCCTCGTTGCCAAGATAGTCGATCACGCAGCCGAGTTGGCGCAAGGCATCGACCAGATCGCCAATCGGCCGCTCGTGCATGCGCGGCACACCCGTCAGCGTGACCTCGGCGTTCATCAGTGCCAGCGCAGCGGTAAGCGGGCGCATGGCCGTGCCTGCGTTGCCGAGAAACAGCTTAACGCTGGCAGTCTCAAGGGGCAACTTGCCGCCAAGGCCCACGATGCTGACGCCGGTAGCGGTTCGATCAATCTGGCAACCGAGTTGAGTCAGCGCGTCAAGCATGACGGCGGTGTCGTCGGAGGCGAGTAAATCATGGATCTCTGTACGCCCAGTGGCCAGCGCTGCCAGAAGGAGAACCCGGTTCGAGATGCTCTTGGAGCCGGGCAGGCGGACTGTGCCTTCCGCATTGACCAAGGGCGGCAGGTCCAGGAAGACGGTATCAAACATGGGCCGAACTAACGCACCGACTTCGGGGAGCTGATGCGCCAGTTTGCCCGCGTCTCACTTGCTCGCTCAATCAGCGCTTCCAGAGCGTCACCACGACCTGCCGACATCGCCTCTTCAAACTTTTTCAATTGCTGCTGAAATAACTGCGATTGCAGCAGCAGCTCTTCGCGGTTGGCGATCAGGATGTCGCGCCACATGTGCGGGTCGCTGGCGGCAATGCGGCTGAAGTCGCGAAAGCCCGGGCCGGCCAAGGCCATGAACTCTTTGCCCTGGCTCTGTTCAGTGATGGCGTTAATCAGGGCGAATGCCATTAAATGCGGCAGGTGGCTGACGGCGGCGAAAGCAGCATCGTGAGCCTGCGGAGACATTTGAACCACGTGCGAGCCGAGCGCGGTCCAGACATCAACGGCGCGCTGCAACTGCACGGTCTGGGTGCGCTCGATAGGCGTCAGGATGACTTGCTTGTCGGTGTACAGGTCGGCATCGGCATGCTCGACGCCAGACAGCTCCTTACCGGCAATGGGATGGCAGGGCACGAAAACGCCGACATTGTCGCGAAGCACGCGGCGGGCGGCATCGACCACGTCGCGCTTGGTGGAGCCGACATCCATCACTAGGGTATTGGCACCCACCAGGTGACGTATGGCCTTGAAGGTAGCCTCGCTGGCGGAGACTGGAACGGCGAGCAGTACAAGGTCCGCCCCCGACACCGCCAACAGGGCAGAAGGAGCCTCGACATCGATCACGCCCAACTGCCGCGCGCGTTCGGTGGTCGAGGGTGATTTGCTGTAGCCGACCACGCGCTTGACGAGCCCGGCGCGCTTCAGGGCAAGCGCAAAAGAGCCGCCCATCAGCCCGCAGCCAATCAAGCCTAATTGTTCAAACATGCTGTCGCTTTGGTGATTTTTTGACGTGGATTACGGGAATACGCATGCTGATTCAATCGCTCAAGGGGTAGGTGCCCAGCACCTTGTAGAACGCACACAGTTGCTGGAGTTCACCCAGCGCATTTGCCACGGAAGGCTCGGACGGGTGACCCGCCAGGTCGATATAAAAATAGTATTCCCATTGGCCCGAGCGGGCGGGGCGCGATTCAAAGCGCGTCATCGAAACGCCGTGCGTCTTCAGCGGCATCAGCAAGTCATGTACCGCACCCGGGCGGTTGGGCACGGATACGACCAGACTGGTGCAATCATGGCCTGACGCGGCCGGCGCGGCCAGGGTCTGAGGCAGGCAAACGATTGCAAATCGCGTGCGATTGAAAGCGTCGTCCTGAATGGCTTGCGCGGCGGTGTGCAGGCCGTAACGGGCTGCGGCACGGTCGCTGGCAATACCCGCCCACGAGGGATTCGTTGAAGCCAGTCGCGCGCCTTCGGCATTGCTGGCGGCGGCATGGCGTTCGGCGTCAGGCAGATGGGTATTCAACCACCCCTGACACTGCGCCAGAGCTTGCGGATGGGCGTAAACGGCCTCGATTCCATCGAGCGAATCGCTCAGGCGAAGCAGGTTGTGGCGAACCAGCAGGCTGCATTCGCCAACGATGTGCAGCGGCGTGTTGAGCAACAGGTCAAGCGAGCGCGAAACCACGCCTTCGGTGGAGTTTTCGACGGGGACGACGCCGTAGCCCGCGCTGCCTGCCGCCGTGGCACGAAATACCTCGTCGATGCTGACGCAGGGAAGCGGCTCGATGCTGGCTCCAAAAAATTGCAGCGCGGCCTGTTCGCTGAATGTGCCAGCCGGCCCGAGAAAGGCGACGCGGATGGGTGATTCGAGCGCCAGGCAGGCCGACATGATTTCACGCCACACGGCCGCAACGTGGGCATTGCTTAATGGCCCGGCATTGGCTTGCTGAATGTGCTCGATCACCTGCGCTACGCGGTCAGGGCGAAAGAAGGGCGTGCCTTCGAGCTTTTTGACTTCGCCAACGTGTTGTGCGACAACTGCCCGGCGGTTGAGCAAATTGAGCAGTTCGCGGTCGATGGAGTCGATTTGGCTGCGCAGGTCGGCGAGGGGCTGGCTCATGTTCAGGCGTGTTCTTTCTCGAATTCTCGCATGTAGGCCACCAGCGCCTCAACGCCGGCGAGCGGCATGGCGTTGTACAGACTGGCACGCATGCCGCCCACTGACTTGTGGCCTTTGAGTTGCAGCAAATTGCGCGCCCAGGCACCGTCCAGAAATGCCTCGTTGCGGGATTCGTCCCGCAAGAAGAACGGGACGTTCATGCGCGAGCGGCAAGCCGGATCGACGCGATTCACATACATCCCGGAACTGTCGATGGCGCGATAAAGCAACTGCGACTTTTCGATGTTGCGACGCTCCATCGCGGCGACGCCCGTCACATCGCCTTCGGTTTGCCGTTTCAACCATTGGAAAACCAGACCGGCAATGTAGATGGAATAGGTCGGCGGGGTGTTGTACATCGACCGGTTGTCAGCAACGATTTTGTAGTCAAAGGCACTGGGGCAGACAGGCAAGCTGTGGCCCAACAAGTCTTGACGGACCACAACCACCGTGAGGCCGGCCGGCCCCAGGTTTTTCTGTGCTCCGCCGAAGGCGAGGCCCACTCGCGACCAATCGACTGGACGGGACGCGACGTGCGAGGAAAAGTCAATTACCAACGGCGCGTTGCTGCCCAGTGATTGCAAGTCGGGTAGCGCCTGATATTCAACGCCGTGAATGGTCTCATTGCTGCAAATATGCACATAGCGACTGCGCTCGCGCAGAGCCCAGCTTCGTGCCTCCGGGACCCGCGTGAAGCCGTCAGCTTCGCTGCTCGCTGCGGTGTGCGCCTCGCAGTATTTGGCTGCCTCCTTGCGGGATTTTTCGCTCCAGCTGCCGGTCACAACGAAGTCGGCCTGTCCGCCGCGTGAAAGATTGAGCGGCACGATGGCGTTTTCAGCCAGCCCGCCGCCCTGCATGAAGAGAATTTTGAAGTCGGTCGGGACGACCATCAAGTCGCGGAAATCGGCTTCGGCGCGCTCACAGATCGAGACGAATTCTTTCCCGCGGTGGCTCATCTCCATCACGCTCATGCCGCTGCCGCCCCAGTTAAGCATTTCCGCCGACGCCTGTTGCAACACCTCCTCGGGCAAGGTGGCCGGGCCGGCCGAAAAATTGAACGGACGAATCATTTTTTCGCGGGAGGCTTGGCTGGCGCGCTGCCAGCGGCGGCAGGGGGGGCTGTCCCGACAATTTTGGTTGCCGCTGCATTGAATTGCGCGGCCCGGGCAGCCACATCGGGGCGGGCGGCCTCCAGCAGCTTTTGCACGAAAAGATTGCCCAGCTCCGGTGCTTGTGCCTGATATTTTTTAATAGCGGGGGCCTCAAAAAATCCAGCAATCTGCTTGAGTTCGTCCAGCGTGAATCGCTCGGCGTAGGCTGCAATCATTGCGTTGGTACTAACCGCTCCGACTTTTCCGGCGATAACTTTTTGGGCGTCTTCGGCGTACTTTTTCAATTCAGTGTTCAGCTCTTCAGTCGCCTTGGGCAGCCGCGCTTTGGGCACGCCGGCGTCCAGTTTGGGCCCCCAGTTGTTGACCAGATCCTGAACCGAGCTTTCAGTCAACTGCGCGACCAGCCGATCCAGCTCGGGGCCTTGTTGCAAGGCGACGACTTTGGTCGCCCACTCGATCTTGGGGTCGGCGGTTTGGGCGGAAACGCCCGTGGATGACAGGGCAACGAGGCTGGAGACAAGCACGGCGATAAAAATCTTAGACATCAGGCGGTCCGATCATGGTTGTTTGGAGTCAGTGCGCAGCTCGGCGAGCCAGGCGCGTGGAGGTAAGCGAGAGCGAAGGGTCGGGGTTTCGCGCGGAGGCTGAACCGGAAAGAAACCGGACATGACCCGAACATGACCCAGACAATAAAACGGCAAAGAATAATCGGCAGTTGCTATGAAATAAGTAGCTGCTTGCGCCCGTTGAAAAAGGGCCGCACGTCTTTTTTACTTAAACCGGGCATTGAAAGTACGACTCACCGGGTCAAGCTGAGCCTCCGGCCTCGTCGGCCTCCCCGGTCTCGTCTGCCTTATCGCCCTTCGTACCCGTGTCTTCCAGTGAGGCATCGTTCTCGACGATTCGCTGCAGCCCGCTCAATTGTGAGCCCTCATCCAGCCCGATCAGCGTGACCCCCTGGGTGGCCCTGCCCATCTCGCGGATTTCGCCGACGCGAGTCCGGACCAGCACGCCTTTGTCAGTGATCAGCATGATTTCATCGTCGCTGTGAACGAGTGTGGCGGCGACCACCTTGCCATTTCGCTCGCTCTGCTGAATCGCGATCATTCCTTTGGTGCCGCGGCCATGCCGGGTGTATTCGGTGATCGACGTGCGCTTGCCGTAGCCATTTTGTGTGGCAGTCAGCACGCTCTGGTGTTCGTCTTCGGCGACCAGCATGGCGATGACGCCCTGACCCTCTTCCAGAGACATGCCGCGCACACCGCGCGCGTTGCGGCCCATTGGGCGAACGTCGTTTTCGTCGAAACGCACGGCTTTGCCACCGTCGCTAAACAGCATCACGTCATGCTTGCCATCGGTCAGTGACGCGCCGATGAGGTAGTCGCCTTGATCAAGGTCCACTGCGATGATGCCGGCCTTGCGCGGGTTGCTGAACTCGTCAAGTGCAGTTTTCTTGACCGTGCCCATGGACGTGGCCATGAACACGTACTGGTCCGCCGGGAAGCTGCGTTTCTCACCGGTTAGCGGCAACACCACGGTAATCTTTTCACCTTCTTGCAGCGGAAACATATTGACGATAGGCCTGCCGCGCGAGCCGCGCGAACCCGCCGGAACCTCCCAAACCTTCAGCCAGTAAAGCCGACCGCGATTGGAGAAACACAAAATGTAGTCATGCGTGTTGCCGATGAACAGCTGGTCCACCCAATCGTCTTCTTTCGTCGCGGTCGCCTGCTTGCCGCGCCCGCCGCGCTTTTGTGACCGGTATTCAGAAAGCGGCTGGCTCTTGATATACCCCGTGTGCGAGAGCGTCACCACCATGTCTGTCGGCGTAATCAGGTCTTCGGTGCTCAGATCAAACGAGCTGTGCTCAATCTGGCTACGCCGCGCGCCGATTTTGGTTTGACCAAACTCCAGCCGGATAGCCGCGAGCTCCTCGCCAATGATGATGCCGACGCGTTCTGGTTTGGACAGGATGTCGAGAAAGTCGTCGATCTCGGACATGACCTCTTTGTACTCGGCAACAATCTTGTCTTGCTCCAGGCCAGTCAGACGCTGCAGGCGCATCTGCAGAATTTCCTGGGCCTGCGTTTCCGACAGACGATACAGACCGTCGCCACCCATGCCCAGACCTTTTTCGAGCCCGTCGGGCCGGTAGTTGTCTGCGTTGACGATACCGCCGTCGGAACGGGTGCGCGTGAGCATCTCGCGCACCAGCTTGCTATCCCAAGGGAGCAGCATCAGCTCGGCCTTGGCGACAGGCGGAGTCGGCGCGTTGCGGATGATGGCGATGAAATCGTCGATGTTGGCCAAGGCCACTGCCAGACCTTCGAGAACGTGCCCGCGTTCGCGCGCTTTGCGCAAATTAAAGACCGTGCGGCGCGTGACCACTTCACGTCGGTGCGACAAAAAGACCTGGATCAGGTCTTTCAAATTGCACAGCTTGGGCTGCCCATTGATCAGCGCCACCATGTTGACGCCGAACGTGTCTTGAAGCTGCGTTTGCTTGTAGAGGTTGTTCAGGACGACTTCGGGCACCTCGCCACGCTTGAGCTCAATCACCAGGCGCATGCCTGATTTGTCGCTCTCATCCTGGATGTGGCTGATGCCCTCAATTTTCTTTTCGTGAACCAGCTCGGCCATGCGTTCCTGCAAGGTCTTTTTGTTGACCTGGTAGGGCAGCTCATCGACGATGATCGCCTGCCGCTGACCTTTGTCGATGTCCTCGAAATGGCACTTGGCGCGCATGACAACTTTCCCGCGCCCGGTGCGGTAACCGTCCTTCACGCCGTTGATGCCATAGATGATTGCGCCAGTCGGGAAATCCGGTGCAGGCACGATCTCCATCAACTCATCGATGGACGCCTGCGGGTTTTTCAGCAAATGCAGACAGGCATCGACGACCTCGTTGAGGTTGTGCGGCGGAATGTTGGTCGCCATCCCGACCGCAATGCCGCCGGAGCCATTGATCAGCAAGTTGGGGAGCCGGGCTGGCAGCACCAGCGGCTCCTGCTCGCTGCCGTCATAGTTGGGACCGAAATCGACGGTTTCTTTGTCCAGATCGGCCAGCAATTCATGAGCGATTTTTGACAGCCTGATTTCGGTGTAGCGCATGGCGGCGGCGTTGTCGCCATCCACCGAGCCGAAATTGCCCTGACCATCAACCAGCAAATGCCTGAGTGAAAAATCCTGCGCCATCCGGACGATGGTGTCGTACACCGATTGGTCACCATGCGGGTGGTATTTGCCGATCACGTCGCCGACGATGCGAGCCGACTTTTTGTAGGGCCGATTCCAGTCGTTGTTCAGTTCGTGCATGGCAAACAGAACGCGGCGATGAACCGGTTTGAGCCCGTCCCTTGCGTCTGGCAGGGCGCGACCAACGATGACGCTCATTGCGTAGTCAAGATAGCTCCGCCGCATTTCCTCTTCGAGGCTGATGGGGAGGGTTTCTTTTGCAAACTGGGTCATGGTCGGCCTGGTAAATTGAGGTGAAATTTGACAAAAGAATCGATTTTAAGGCTTGGAAGCAAGGCTCATTTTTTCGGTTATGTCGTCCGAAAACAACGCATGGATAAGGTTGCGTGTCAGACGATGCCGCAAGCGACGAAATCATCTGAAATCCGTGTGGCACAATACTTGTAACGCTTTTAGTGATGGTCACTTGAGGCGTGTAAATTAGCAATCGCAGCAAGTCTGCGGCCTTTCTCTAGAGGAGAACCATGAAGAAACTCAACAAAGTGGCAATGTTGTTTGCTTCCGCAGCGCTTGTAACTGCAGCGGGTGCGCAAACTGTCGGCAATTGGAAAAACGGCAACGGCGAGACGGTCTGGAAAAACGGATCCAATGAGCTGTGCTGGCGCCACAATTCCTGGACCCCTGCAACTGCAGCACCAGGCTGCGACGGTGCTATCGCTCCTCCTGCACCTGCGCCTGTACCCGTCGCGATGCCTGCACCCGCAGCCGCGCCGGCACCGGCACCAGCACCAGCGCCAGTGGCAGCACCTGCCCCGGCACCTGCGCCAGCACCACCCGCTGCGACAAAAGTCACTTACGCCGCAGACGCGTTCTTCGATTTTGACAAAGCGGTTATCAAACCTGAAGGTCGCGCCAAGCTGGACGATCTGGTCGGCAAGATCAAGGATATCAACCTTGAAGTGATTATTGCGGTCGGCCATACCGACGCAGTTGGTGGAGATTCGTACAACCAGAAGTTGTCGATTCGCCGCTCGGAAGCCGTCAAGGCTTATCTGGTCACTAAAGGCATTGAGAAAAATCGCGTCTATACCGAAGGCAAGGGCGAGAAGCAGCCAGTCGCCGACAACAAGACCGCTGAAGGTCGGGCTAAGAACCGCCGCGTTGAGATTGAAGTTGTTGGCACACGTGCCAACAAGTAAATCCCTCAGGATATAAAAAAAACCGCGCCAAGGCGCGGTTTTTTTATGCCTCACTGATAATCGCTCGATGATTTATTCATCCAACGTTGACCCGCTCGAGCTTGCAAAATTCTCTGAAGTCGCGCATCGATGGTGGGACCCGGAAAGCGAGTTTCGCCCGCTGCATCAAATTAATCCATTGCGTTTGCAGTGGATTGATGATCAGGCTCCCTTACGTGGTCGCCGCGTGCTCGATGTTGGTTGCGGCGGTGGCATTCTGTCTGATTCCATGGCGCGCAAGGGAGCGGAGGTTCTTGGGATTGACCTGGGAACCAGGGCATTGAAGGTGGCACAGCTTCACGCGCTCGAAGCTGGCACAGCGGGGGTGCAGTACCGCGAGGTCAGTGCGGAAGCGCTGGCACTGGAGCAGCCGGGCACCTTTGACATCGTGACCTGCATGGAAATGCTTGAGCATGTGCCCGATCCATCGTTGATCGTCAAGGCGTGTGCCGCGCTGGTCAAACCGGGTGGTCACGTGTTCTTTTCAACCCTCAATCGCAACGCCAAGTCATTTATGTTCGCGATTGTCGGAGCCGAGTATCTGCTTGGCATCTTGCCTCGCGGCACGCACGAATATGCAAGATTGATCAAGCCCAGCGAATTGGCCAGTCACTGTCGCGCCGAAGGATTAACCTTGCAGGCCACTAAAGGGCTGGAGCACAACCCCCTCACGCAGCGCTACTGGCTTAGCGCCAACACCAGCGTCAACTACATGATGGCAATGCAGAAAATTTAAGTTGAGTGCGCCCGATGTCATTCAGGTTCGGAAATATCAAAGGAGTTTTGTTCGACCTCGACGGAACGCTGATCGACAGCGCGCCCGATCTCGGTGCGGCTGCGGACAAGATGCGCGTGGATCGTGGTTTGGCCCCTCTTCTGCTTGCACAGTACCGGCCCATGGCTGGCGCAGGCGCACGCGGAATGATTTCAATCGCTTTTGGGCTGGGGCCAGAAGACGAGCACTACGTCACCTTGCGAGAAGAGTTCTTCTCGAACTACGAATCGCGCATGACAGAGCTCACCTACGCGTTTGAGGGCGTTGATGAGCTCGTTGTGGAACTTGAGCGATTGGGACTGCCATGGGGTGTGGTCACCAACAAGGCCAAACGATTTACGTTGCCGCTGACGCGCAGCATGCGACTTTTCGACAAAGCCGGAACAATCGTCGCGGGCGACACCACACCGCATTCCAAACCGCATCCTGCCCCGCTTCTTGAGGCTGCCCGTCAACTCGGGCTTGCTCCTGAGCGATGCCTGTACGTCGGCGACGATGAGCGCGACATCGTGGCAGGCAGGGCTGCTGGTATGGCGACCGTTGCTGCAGCCTATGGCTACCTGGGATCAGCTGGTCGCACGCACGAATGGAATGCCGACGCCACGATCAACTCACCAAAAGAGCTCTTGCAATTGCTGGCAATGGCCTAAAATGTCAAACTTGGGGCTGCACTGGTTTCGACGTGGGTTCGGACGCGCAGTGGGGCATGCCGAGCTTGAGTAGCGCTCGTAAAAATCGACTCAAAAAACTAACTGCAAACGACGAACGTTTCGCACTCGCTGCTTAATAACCAGTGAGCCCTACAACAGCAGGCCGATGGGCTGGGCAAGGGGTCTTTAGCGCAAGTTGAAGGCTCCCGGCTGTAGGGTCATACAC
>JANOOO010000243.1:0-2607 GCA_031421375.1 Polaromonas sp. | reverse complement strand
CGCGACTTTTTTAGCGTCCTGCCCTTCAAGCTGGATCTTCGCGTTCAGGCTTTGCAGCGTCGGCCCGTCGAGCGCCTTGAAAACCGGGGCCAGAATCTCGCGGACTCTCGGGTTGCGCTTGAGTGCGTCATCGCGAATGATAGGCGCAGGCGCAAAAATCGCCTGCACTGCCTTCGTGTCTTCCATCACCACCAGCCCGAGCGCGGCCAGCGGCCCGTCGGTGCCATAGGCCATGGCGGCATTCACGCCAGAGGTTTTCTCGGCGGCAGCGCGAATTGTCGCGGCCGTGTCGCCGCCGGCCAGCGTCAACAACTGCGCGGGTTTGAGGCTGAAACCGTAGGCTTTCTGGAAGGCCGGCAACGCGTCGGCACGTTCGACAAATTCAGCCGAAGCTGCCAGCTTGAACTGCCCGCCGCCGCTGATCCATTTACCCAGGTCGTCCAGGGTCTTAAGCTTGTTGGCACTGGCGACGTCTTTGCGCACGGCGATGGCCCAGGTGTTGTTGGCCGGGGCGGGTTCGAGCCAGACGATTTTGTTTTTCTCAAAGTCGAGCGCCTTGACACGCTCGTAGCCCGCTTTCGCGTCCTTCCAGACTGGATTCGCCTCATCGGCAAACATGAAGGAGCCGTTGCCGGTGTATTCGGGGTAGATGTCGATCTCGCCCGCCGTAATGGCCGCGCGAACGACTTTGGTGTTGCCCAGCGAGGCCCTGTTTTCGGTCTTGACGCCACCGGCTTCAAGCGCCAGCACGATCATGTTGCCGAGCAGCTTGCCTTCGGTGTCGATTTTCGAGCCGACGCGGACCGGTGCGACCGATTGCGCCAGCACGCTGCCAGCAGCCAGAGCGCCGATGAACAACATCGCTACTCTGCGTTGAATTGAATTCATGGTGAGCGCCCCTGATTGATCGATGGTTGAGATAAACGAAAGTCACGATACCCCAGACTGAGTGCCGCCGGGTCGCAGTCAGGAAATGCGGGGCACCCGTGCGGGCTTTGGGCGGCCATCGGACATACGTTCCGAATCAAATCGCCTTCCAGCCCAATGGGAATATGCGCAAGCAGCTATTTAACTGATAGCGACTGAAGATTTCACCCACAGCTATCAGGTGTCCGGATTGATTCGTTGTAATTGTTCGATTACTGGACTGTTGAATGGTGACGATGAACTCTTAGGTCGCAGCCACGAACTGCGCAGCGCGTCAAACCAGCCCGGAGTCCGGCACACTTCAGTCATGGCTGCAGACATAGCTGACCGTGAATCATCCAGTCCTGCAGGCATGCGCTCAGCCGTTTGAAAAACGGGTTTATATACAGCCTCGTTAGACCTTCAAGGTACGCCGGATGTTCAAGTTCGAATGGGACGATCAGAAGGCCGCGAGCAACTTGCAGAAGCACGGCGTATCGTTCGACGAGGCCGTCAGTGTGTTTGCGGACGGTCTGGCACTTACTTTCGCAGACACGGATCACTACGAGTCCGAAAATCGAAGCCGAACCTATGGCATCTCACACAAGGGGCGTCTGCTCGTTCTCGTTCACACTGCGCGCCGCAACAATGTTCGAATCATCAGTGCGCGAAAGGCGACTCGATATGAAAAAGGCATCTATGAACAAGGCTGATCAAGAAATTCCCGAGTTAAAGCGCGAGCAACTCGGCGCTGGCGTGCGCGGGAAGTACCTTAAGCACTTTACGCAGGGCTCAAACGTTGTTGTTTTGCAGCCGGAGATCCAGAAGGCATTTCCCACCTCTGAAGCGGTCAACAAAGCTTTGGCAAGCATGTTGGCCTTTGCGCAGGAGACGCAGGGTCTGACTGGTCGCGCAAAGCGAACGACGCGCAAACGGGCCGCCGTTTAGCTCTTGCAAGGGCTTGCCAACGCTAGGTCACAAGAATGGGTCCTGAGGCACTCGCAGCGCTGCGATCCAGAGTCCGCCGCACGGAGTCAGCGGCTCGCCACGCCGCAGCCAGCGGGCATGAGCAAATCCACATTCTCCAGGATGGCACGACTCATCACTACAACATAAGCGGCATCAAGTCGCCCGAACAACTGCAGGACGAACTGCTGACCCTATTTGTCTGGGTATGGAGCCTCAAGGACCATCTGAAAGAGGCCTACAAGGCCAAGAATCCAGACCCGCGCCTTGTGGAAGATGCAGTGAATCGCTGCCCAGCGCTGCAGTACGTTGCCGACATCGCGAACCGGGCAAAGCACGGAGTCTTGCGCGACAGCAGATCAGGCAAGTTTGCCGAGCTAGTCGACGTAGGATTCACCGTGCCACAAACCGCCATCACCAAGATCAGCGTCGGTGCCTTCAGCGTCGGAGTCGACGTAGCGAAACCGGAGGAAGTCGAACTCCACGCGTTCGTCAAGCCCAAAGACGCCGAACCCGTTGATGCTTTTGGCATCCTCGCGGAAGCAATCGACGCGTGGGAAGTACATGTCATCAAGCGAATTGCGATCTAACGAATAAGGTCAAATCGCGCAAGCGAAGCGCAGCCGCGATCTGAACCGGTTGTTGGACGAGCCCGGATCAGCGACTACGGCTTACTAAAAATATCTCCTGCAACCTCACCCTGCGCGAAAGGCCTATGGGTTGCACATCCCGACA
>JANOOO010000242.1:0-5297 GCA_031421375.1 Polaromonas sp. | reverse complement strand
CCGACGCCGCTGCCGTCAAGCGCGCCGTCAATGCGCAGCACCACCTCCTTGTAGCCGCCGATCTCACCGCCTGATTCGCTGACGATCTCAACCTGCCAGCCGCTGCGCTCGGCAAAGCGGGTGTACATGCGAAACAAATCGCCGGCAAACAGCGCCGATTCATCGCCGCCGGTGCCGGCGCGTATTTCGACAAAGGCGGCGCGCCGGTCGTCCGGGTCTTTGGGGATCAGCAGCAGTTGCAGCGCTTCATCGAGCCGCGCAATATCGGCCCTGGCCGCTGCAATCTCTTCCTCGGCCATGGCGGCCATCTCCGGGTCGCCCGCCGCGTCGGCAAGCAGGGCCTGCGCGCTGGCCAGGTCGGCCTCGCGGCTCGTCAGACTGGTGTACTGCAAGGCGACCACGCTGGCCTCGGCATGCTCGCGCGTCATCGCGCGAAAGCGGTCCAGGTCGCTCACCACGTCACTGGCCGACAGCAGCGCGTCGAGTTCGTGCAGACGCAGCAACTGGCGGTCCAGGGTCTGGCGGAGAAAGGGTTTCATGGGCGGTTCTAAAAAAGCGGGGAGCGGAGGCCAAAAACGGGAGCAGAGATGGAGTAGAAATGGGAGCGTTGAAGGCAGGCGGATTGAACCGCCCGCTCAGGCAGCGAAGGCCGCCGCTAATGCTCTTTGCCGTCGGCAGGAGGCGCGGGCGAGGCCGATGCATCGCGCAGAAACAGCCGGGAGACAGTCTGCGCCGCTTGCTCGCGGCTGTCGGCGCTACCGGCTTGCAGCTCAGCCATCGCGCCGTGCAGCATTTTTTGCGTCAGACCGCGGCTCAGTGCTTCGAGTACCGCGTCGATGGGCTCGCCGCGCGCCAGTCGTTTTTTCGCGCGGCCGATTTCCAGCATTCGCCAGGCATCGGCTTGCGTGTTCAGGCGCTGGATCAAGGGCACGGTCCCGCGCTGGTCCAGCCATTGCATGAAGTTTCTTACGCCGGTGTTGATGATGACCTCAGCCTGCGCGACTGCCGCCTGGCGCTGCTCCCGGCCAGTTTGCACCACGTGCGCCAGGTCATCGATGGTGTAGAGAAAAACGTCGGGCAGCTCGCGCACCTCGGGCTCAATGTCACGCGGCACAGCCAGATCGACCATGAACATGGGCCGGTGGCGGCGCGCCTTGATGGCGCGCTCAACCGCGCCCAGGCCGATGATCGGCAGCGTGCTGGCAGTGCAGCTGATGACCGCGTCGAACTCCGGCAGACGGCCGGGCAAATCGGCCAGGCGCATCACGTCAGCGCCAAAGCGCAGCGCCAGCGCTTCGCCGCGCTCCAGCGTGCGGTTGGCAATGACCATCGCCTTGGGGTTTTTGGCAGCGAAGTGCGTCGCGGCCAGATCGATCATCTCGCCGGCCCCGACGAACAGGATTTTGATGTCGCGCAGGTCTTCAAACAACTGGCCGGCGAGGCGCACAGCCGCCGCCGCCATGCTGATGCTGTGCGCACCGATTTCAGTGCTGCTGCGCACTTCTTTGGCGACAGAAAAGGAGCGCTGAAACAGCTGGTGCAGCGTCGTGCCCATGGCACCGGCTTCTTCGGCGGCGCGCACCGCGTCTTTCATCTGGCCCAGAATCTGCGGCTCGCCCAACACCATTGAGTCGAGTCCGCTGGCAACGCGAAAGGCGTGGCGCGCGGCGTGGTCGCCCTGCAGCGTATAGGCGTGCGCGCGCAGCACATCAGGCGTCACGTTGCCGCTGTGGGCCAGCCAGTCCAATGTGGCGGTGAGGTCGCCAGCGTCGCCTGCGCAGTAAATTTCGGTTCGGTTGCAGGTCGAAAGCAAAGTGGTCTCGGAGCGGCCGGAGAGCGTGCTGCGCAAGCTGCGCAATGTGGGCTCGACCTGGTCGGCGGCGAACGCAAACCGGCCGCGCAGATCAAGCGGTGCGGTGGTGTGGTTGAGCCCCAGGGTCCAGACAGTCATGCCCGATTATAAAATTGAGCAAACGCTGTGCTGCGCGTGTGCCTTACACATGTAAAAGTGAGCACTGTCTGCCGGCTTGATGCATTCCAAAAAACGCGTGAGCCACACGCACGCGGCCGCCCCAAGATTCTTATTTCTGGAGCCCACCCATGGGGTTGTACCTGCTGACCAATCACCTGCTGAACTTCGCCGCACCGGCAGCGGCTGTGGCGCTGCTGCTGGTGCTGCTGACGCGCTTGGGATTCGGATTATTCAGAACGAATCGGCCGCTTGTCCAGTCAGAATCGGCGCGAGTAGCTATTATTTTCATAGCTAGCATCGGCATTTTGGTGGCAGGACTCGTGGTGTTCGGGCGCGACGGAAAAATGCTCACCTACATGGCGCTCGTGGCCGGTGCTGCGCTTTGCCAGTGGGTGCTGATTCGCGGCTGGAGCCGGGCCTGAGCAATCAGCGCTTGCTGACTGCGTCGATCAATCAGGGCGAAACAGGTCCACCCGGTCGGTGATCAACCCGTCGATGCCCAGCGCGAGCAAACGTTCAGCTTCGAGCGTGTCATTGACGGTGTAGGCCAGCGTGGACAAGCCCGCGCTTATGGCTTGCGTCATCGACGACACATCCCACAGGCTGTGCTTGCAAATGACGGCCACGCAGCCGAGCGACAGCGCAGTCTCAAGCCAGCCGGTCCAGAGGGTATCGAGCAGCAGGCCGCGTGGCAAGTCGGGAGCCGCAGCTTGCGCGCCAGCTAGCGACTCGGGCTGGAACGAGGTGAGCAGCGGCTGCACCTGGCCTTGCCAGTGGCGCAATGCGTCCCGCGCCACAATCTCGCCGGTCTCACGCTCCAGGCCCGGCGTCGGTTTGATCTCGATGTTGAGCAGGCAATTTTCGTCCAGGCAAAAGCGCGCAATCGCCTCCAGCGTCGGTAGCGGCTCGCCGATGTAATCAAGCCCATGCCAGGCCCCGGCGTCCAGCTTTGCCAGCGTGTGCCATGGTTGATCGCCAGCGGTGCCGCTGCCATTCGTGGTGCGCTCCAGCGTGGCGTCGTGCAGCAAAAACGGCACGCCGTCACGCGAGAGCTTCACGTCGCATTCGAACATTCGGTAGCCGTGCGCAAGCCCCCGCCTGAAGGCCGCCAGCGTGTTTTCGGGGGCCAGTTTGCCCGCGCCGCGATGGGCGATCCAGCGCGGATAAGGCCAAGTCGAATGAGGCACTACGCTTGCCACTTCGCCCACGTCTGCCTGCGGGCCATAAGCGTCAACGTGCGAGCCTCGGCTACTTGTTCCCTCGCCCGCAGGCGGGAGAGGCCTAGGGTGAGGGTGGGAAAGTCGAGAGCTGACTCCCGAAAATCGAAGCAGGGAGCCCTCACCCTAAGCCTCTCCCACAGGGAGAGGGGACAGGAAAATCCGCCAAAACTCGTTCGGTTCGGTCCGTTAACCAGGCCATCGGCCCGGTCGGTCGCGGGGACGGGGCCCGACGGCCCGACGATGACGATGAATTCGCGGTCGGCAATCTCGGCGCTCACGCCATCCAGCACCTGCACGGCGTGCTTGCCGCTACCGTAGCGCTTGATGATGTTTTTTAATGAGATCGAGGCCATGATTTTTCAGCGATATTCGTTGACCCATTCGCCGTTGACGGCGGTCATTGAATGCCACCACTGCACCTCGGTCTGGGCCAATGTGGCCAGCAGGGCCAGCAAGGCCGCTGCGATCAACAGGCGTGAGGGGTGCGCGGCGCGACAAAGCGGGTTTTCATAAAGCTCCCGGGTTGGAAAAGTACAAAAAGTTAATAAGATAAAAAGATAAATCCGACGACCTTCAATTTGCCAAGCGTTTGTGACTGTTCTTTTGAATGTTCATTTGAGCGCCCCGCCCGCCTTTTAACAAGCGTACTTTCCTGAGGGTTAGAGCCTATGGCGGGCGGCTCTCAAGCAAGGGCTGCGTTACGATCATCTTTTTACCCGGCCCAAAGGGCTCAAACCCGTATTTGAGACCAGGTCAGCCACGATGAACGCACCCAGCACGCTCCCCGAATTAGCCATTGCCGCCGACCCGACCGACCCGAACGGCGTTGCCGCGACGGGCGAAGCCCGAATCCGCGAAATCCCCTACAACTACACCTCTTTTTCTGACCGCGAGGTCGTCGGCCGACTGCTCGGCGAACGCGCCTGGGACTTGCTCAATATGCTGCGCGGCGAGCGTCAGACCGGACGCTCCGCACGCATGCTCTATGAAGTGCTGGGCGACATCTGGGTGGTGCAGCGCAATCCCTATCTGCAAGACGACCTGCTTGACAACCCCAAGCGCCGCAAATTGCTGGTCGAGGCGCTGCAGCATCGGCTGGGCGAAGTGCAAAAACGCCGCAGCCCGCAGACTGACGGCCAGCGTGACGCCATCGTCGGTGAGCTTCTCGGCGCTGCGCAGGCGGCAGTCACGCGCTTTTCTGAGTCCTTTCTTGAGTTCGCCGGCTTGCGCCAGCGAGTCGAGCGCAAGCTGCGCAAACTCACGCGGCCCGACAACATCAAGTTCGACGGCCTGTCGCGCGTCTCGCACGTCACCGACGCGACCGACTGGCGCGTCGAATACCCCTTTGTTGTGCTGATGCCCGACACCGAGCTTGAGATGGCTGGCATGGTCGGCGCGTGCATCGAGCTGGAGCTGACGATTGTTCCGCGCGGTGGCGGCACCGGCTACACCGGCGGCGCGATACCCCTGACCTGGAAGTCCGCCGTCATCAACACCGAAAAGCTCGAAGCCATGACCGAGGTTGAAATGGTCATGCTGCCCGGGCTGGCGAAGCCGGTCGCCACGATCTGGACTGAAGCCGGTGTGGTGACGCAGCGCGTGGCGGACGCCGCCGAGCGCGGTGGTTACGTTTTTGCGGTCGATCCCACGTCGGCCGATGCGTCGTGCATCGGCGGCAACATCGCGATGAATGCGGGCGGCAAAAAGGCTGTGCTGTGGGGCACGGCGCTTGACAACCTGGTGTCCTGGCGCATGGTCACGCCCGACGCGGCCTGGCTTGAAGTGACCCGCCTGAACCACAACCTCGGCAAAATTCACGACGCCGAGCTGGCGAGCTTCGAGTTGAAGTATTTCGAGGCCGACGGCAAGACGCCGGTGCGCACCGAGCGCCTGGACATAGCCGGTAAAACCTTCCGCAAGGAAGGGCTTGGCAAAGACGTGACCGACAAGTTTTTGAGCGGCCTGCCGGGCATTCAAAAAGAAGGCTGCGATGGGCTGATTACCAGCGCCCGCTGGATCGTTCACCGCATGCCGGCGCACACGCGCACCGTCTGTCTGGAGTTTTTTGGCAACGCCAAAGACGCGGTGCCGAGCATCGTCGAGAT
>JANOOO010000241.1:0-3216 GCA_031421375.1 Polaromonas sp. | reverse complement strand
TGCGCTTTCAACTCACTGGTCGCGCTTTTTCGAGCTGCTCGGCGAAGACGGCCTGCATGACCTGGACAGCCGCACTGAACGCCTGCAGCGGCAGATTCGCGACAACGGCGTCACCTACAACGTCTATGCCGACGCTGACGGCCCGCAGCGGCCCTGGTCGCTCGATTTGTTTCCGGTACTCATCGCGCAGGACGAATGGGCGCATATCGAAGCCGGTGTGGTGCAGCGCGCGCGGCTGCTCGAACGCATCATGGCCGACATTTATGGTCCGCAGCAATTGCTCGAAAAAGGTTTTCTGCCAAGCGCGCTGGTGCATGGCCACCCCGGCTACCTGCGCGGCATGCGCGGTGTGCCGGCGCATGGCGGCAGCCATCTGCACCTGGCCGCCTTTGACCTGGCGCGCGGCCCCGATGGCCGCTGGCTGGTGGTGTCGCAGCGCACGCAAGCGCCTTCGGGCCTGGGCTACCTGCTGGAAAACCGCCTGAGCATTTCGCGCCTGTTTCCCGACGCCTTTCGTGCCATGAACGTCAGCCCGCTCGCTGATTTTTATACCGCGCTCGTCGATGGGCTGAAGGTGCGCGACCCAGTCGGCCTGCAAGCCGGCGAAGAAAGCCGCGTGGTGTTGCTGACATCCGGCCCCTACAACGAGACCTACTTTGAGCATGCCTACCTCGCGCGCTTTCTGGGCTTGAGTCTGGTTGAGGGCAGCGACCTGCTGGTGCGTGCGGGCAGGCTCTTCCTCAAAACCCTGCATGGCCTGCAGCCGGTTCACGGCATCTTGAAGCGGCTCGACGACGAGTTTCTGGACCCGCTTGAATTGCGCGCTGACTCCTCGCTCGGCGTGCCTGGCCTGATGCAGGTGATCCGTGCCGGCAATGTGCGCCTCATCAACGCGCCGGGTTCGGCCCTGCTGGAGTCCAGCGCTGTGCTCGGGTTTTTGCCGGCCTTGTCGCGCCATTTGCTTGGCGAAGAACTCAGCCTGCCATCGCTGGCAACCTGGTGGTGCGGCGAACGCGCCGCTTTGCCGCAGATCACTGCGCAACTGGCCCAAGGCGTGATCAAGCCGACGTGGCCACACACCCACATGGAGCCGGTGTTCGGCTCCGGGCTCTCTTGCGCTGCGTTGGCCGACTGGTCGCATCGTTTGCGCGAGCACGGTGAAGATTTCACCGTACAAGCCTACCTCCCGCTGGCGCAAACGCCAGCCTGGCAAGACGGCCGGATTGCCCCGCACCCCTTCATGCTGCGCGTCTTTGCCGTCGCCGATGGCCTGGGCGGCTGGTGCGTGCTGCCTGGGGGGCTGGGTCGGCTTGCAGGCCATGACCAAAACATGGCGTCGATGCAGCAAGGCGGCAGCAGCGCCGATGTGTGGGTGCTGCGCGGCACAAGCCTGCACCACGGCCATGCCCCGGTCGGCACCCATGACAACGCCTTCACCGGCACCGGCGCGACCTCATCTGGCAGCCGTGAGCAAATGCAAGGCGAAGCGCCCGCCGCCGGGCGCGCCATGCGTTCGCCAGACTTCGACGCCCCTCCCCCGCACCACCATGACGAACTCGGCGGCAGTGCCGCGCCGCTTGGCCAGCGCCAGCCGGTCACCAGCCGCGCTGCCGAGAACCTGTTCTGGCTGGGCCGCTACACCGAGCGTGCCGACAACGCAGCCCGGCTGGCGCGGCTGATTCTGCAAAGCCCCGACGGCGAAGACCGCTATGCGCGGCCATTGCTTGCGATGCTGCAAGCCATGGCGGTCAGCCAGGCGCTGGTGCCGCCCATTAAAGCCGCCGCCAACCAGTCGCGCCACGGCTTTGAGCGCGCTGTGGTGGCGGGCTTGTGCGGCGCGCCCAAAACCGCCAGCGTCGGGGCCAGTCTTGATGCGCTGACGCTTGCCGCGTCTCGCGTGCGGGCGCGCCTGTCGCTCGAGCAATGGCAGTCGATAGCGCGCGCCAAGGCCGACTTTTTTTTGTTATGCCGACAAAGCGAGCCGCTGCCGGTTGACGCCGAGCTGCGTGCCGCAGCAGACGCGAACCCGCATCACGCGCATGAGCAATCGGTGGCGCGCTCACTGGTGGCGCTGGAGTCGGCTGCCAGCTTTCTGGGCGTGATGACTGGTGCGCAGAACGACCGGATGACGCGTGACGACGGCTGGCGGCTGCTCAGCATTGGCCGGCTCTGCGAGCGACTCGGCACGCTGGCTAGCTCGCTGGCACACGGCTTTGCCACCGGCGCGGTGCAGGAGCCCGGTGGTTACGCCGCCCTGTTGACGCTGGCCGACAGCACCATCACCTTTCATGCGCAGTACCAGCAGCGCCGCGATGTGCCCGCCTTGCTCGATCTACTGGTGCTGGACCCGGAGAATCCACGTTCTCTGTCATGGGTCATCACCAGCGTGCGACGGCGGCTAAACCGATTGCGCGCCAGCGCAGACACCGACCTGCCGGATCTCGCGGTCAACCTGCCGGACCCGGATAACTGGCGAATCAGCGATTTCTGGTCAGGTCCTGCCCTTGCAGCAACGACCAACATGGGGCCGGATCGCAGCGCCCAGGCGTTTGCACAGCTGGCACAAGCCGCAGCCGACCTGTCCAACACCGTGAGCCGGCACTACTTCAGCCACTCGGCCGATGACAGCCACAGCCTGGGGGCCTAGGGTGTGTTAATAACTAAACGGGCTGGCGAAAGTGCTCCAGGCGGCTCAGTGCAAGACGCTGTGAGGGCCGCGTGGCTCGCCACACAAGCGAGCAGCAACGCCGCAATGAGTCGCCTGGAGCACTTTCCCTGCGGGTTGGCCCCAGATGGGGCGTCTGCTTTGTCGCACGGCTTGACAATAGCTTTGCTATTGCCGTGCGCCGCGCTTCGCGCAGCCATCCCCATCTGGGGTCAACGCCTGCCCGTTTAGTTATTAACACACCCTAGTGACCTGCAACGCTGAAATCAGAAGTCGCTGCCCGCCCGATACAGGGCACGCTGCGGCGTTGCAAATGCGCGCGATGCCGTCAGGCATCGCTGTGCTTTGCGCCTTGCATCGCACCCCGTCTCGCACGTTCCTCGACTCCCATTTCAACGTTACAGGCCACTGATGCTGCTGCGCGTCGTCCACGAAACCCGCTACCGCTATACGCCGGGCGTCGAGACTGCGCAGCATGTGCTGATGATGCAGCCGCTGACCACCGCCGCGCAGCAACTGCGCCGGTTTTCGCTGGACATTGAACCGGCCCC
>JANOOO010000240.1:0-2618 GCA_031421375.1 Polaromonas sp. | reverse complement strand
GCGCATGCGTTGCCCGATCAGCGCGAACGAAAAACGGAAAAGACCCTTCGATGCCGCAGGGCGAACTGAAAAGTTGGCTCTTCAAAGTGCCGGGCCAATAGTATCCGCCGATGCATTCAATCAAACTTTCGATGTTCGGCTGGGGTCTGATTTTGGCGATGTCGCTGGCGGGCTGCGGCAACCGGCCCCAGGCACCCCAACAGGTCTCCCCTGCTGGCAGTGCTGCGTCAGTTGCGCAGGCGCTGGCTCGGCTTGATTCATTGCTGCCTGCCGATGCCATCTTGCTCGGCGAACAACATGACGCGCCCGAGCACCAGCTGATCGCGCAGCAGGTCGTCGCTGCACTGGCTGCGCAAAACCGGCTGGCCGCGCTTGCGATCGAGATGGCCGACGGCGGAACCAGCACCGGCACGCTCCAGCCCAATGCCAGCGAAGACGATGCGCGCCGCGCCTTGAAATGGAACCAGCGCGGCTGGCCGTGGCAGGTGTATGGGCCGGTGGTGATGGCCGCCGTTCGCGCGGGCGTGCCGGTGCTGGGCGCGAATCTGCCCGCAGCCCAAACCCGCCCGGCTATGGTCGATGCCGCACTCGATGGCGAGTTGCCAGCGAAGGCGATGCAGACCCAGCAAGAGTCCATTCGCGGCGGCCATTGCGACTTGTTGCCTGCCAGCCAGTTGCTGCCGATGGCGCGGGTGCAAATCGCCCGCGACCGCAGCATGGCGCGAACCATCACACAGGCCGCGTTGCCGGGCAGGGTGGTGGTGCTGCTTGCAGGCAGCGGGCATGTGAACCGCGAGTTGGGCGTGCCGCATTACTTGCCCGCCGCACTGGATGCGAAGGCAGTGCTCCTGACTACCAATGGCAGTGCAGCCAGCGACCCGGCTTTCGATGCGGTGTGGCCGACCCCGCCCACGCCACCGACTGACTATTGCGCGGGCTTGCGCAAACGGCTGGCCCCACGCGGCGCGCCTGCGGCGTCAAACTCGGCAAACTGACTGGCGGTAGCTGTCATTGCATTGTCGAAGTGGCGTATGTTTCTTACTCCCTCTCCCTCCGGGAGAGGGCGGGGGGTGAGGGATCCCCGGTCCCGTTTTCAAGCGCTCGCGCTCGAATTTCCCACCCTCACCCTAACCCTCTCCCGCCAGCGGGAGAGGGAACAAGAGTCGGCGCAAGCCCGCCTGTCTGGGGGCTGGCTTTCAAAGGTTTGTCGCGTGTTTCTTGCTCCCTCTCCCGCCAGCGGGAGAGGGCAAAAAACCGCCTCACGCGTTGCGCCGAATTGACTCCGCCACCACACCCACCATGCGCTCAATCTGCGCCTTGTCCACGATGTAGGGCGGGCACAGCACGATGTTGTCGCCCGCCGGGCGCACCAGCACGCCGTGCTGGAAGCAGTCGATGAAGATGTCGTAGCTGCGCTTGCCCGGCGCAGCGGCAATCGGCGTGACCTCGACCGCGCCGGCCAGGCCCAGCGTGCGAATGCCCACGACATTTGGCAGCTCTTTCAAAGCGCTGTGCATTGCGTCGCCCAGCACCGCGCCCATCTGCCCGGCGCGCTCAAAGAGCTTTTCTTCCTTGTATAAATGCAAGGTCGCGATGGCTGCCGCACACGCGACCGGGTGGCCCGAATAGGTGTAGCCGTGAAAGAACTCGATCGCGTGCTCGGGGCTGCCTGCATTGGCCTGCATCATGGCGTTGTAAATGCGGTCGGTGCAGATCACGCCGCCCAGCGGGATCACGCCATTCGTCACGCACTTGGCGAAGTTCAGCATGTCGGGCACGACGCCGTAATAGTCGGCGGCAAAGTTGCAGCCGAGGCGGCCAAAGCCGGTGATCACCTCATCAAAAATCAGCAAGATGCCGTGCTTGTCACAGATCTCGCGCAGGCGCTTGAGGTAGCCCTTCGGCGGCAGATACCACCCGGCGCTGCCCGCCACCGGCTCGACGATTACGGCAGCGACATTGCTCGGGTCATGCAGCGGCAAAATGCGCTGCTCCAGCTCCAGCAGCAGGTCTTCGCTCCACTCGGGCTCGGTGCCGTGGATGAAGGCGTGCTTGAGCGGGTCGTGAATGAAGCGCAGGTGATCGACGCGTGGCAGCAAAGCCGTTCCGTAAGCCTTGCGGTTGGCCGGAATGCCGCCGACGCTCATGCCGCCGAAGCCGACGCCGTGGTAGCCCTTCTCGCGCCCGATGAACACGTTGCGGTGGCCCTCGCCGCGCGCGCGGTGGTAGGCCAGCGCCACCTTCAATGAGGTGTCGGCGGCCTCGGAGCCCGAGTTGCAAAACAGCACCCGGTTCAAGTCACCCGGGGCCATTGCGGCAATCATGTCGGCGGCTTCAAAAGCCCGGTCGTTGCTGGCCTGAAATGCGGTGGCGTAGTCGAGCGTGTCGAGCTGCTTTTTGATGGCCTCGTTGATCGGCCTGCGCTTGTGCCCGGCCCCGACGCACCACAGGCTGGAAATGCCGTCGAGCACCTGCTTGCCGTCATGCGTGGTGAAGTGCATGCCATCGGCGGCGACAAACACACGCGGCTCTTTCATGAAACTGCGGTTGGGCGTGAAGGGCAACCAGTGGTGGTCGAGGTTGAAGTCGGGGTAGGCCATGAGCGCGCTCCTGTCGTG
>JANOOO010000239.1:0-2319 GCA_031421375.1 Polaromonas sp. | reverse complement strand
CCCCATGCAAGGTCACCATCATCATCAAGGCATTGAACGAGGAAAAACGCATCCGGGCAGCGACTGAAAGTGCGCTGGCGGCGGTTCAGGCGGTCGGTGGCGAGGTGGTGCTGGCCGACTCGTGCTCCAGCGACGCGACCGTCACTCTCGCTCGTGCCTACCCGATTCGCATCGTGCAACTGGCTGATTCGGCCGAACGCTGCTGCGGCGTCGGGCCGCAACTCGGCTACCAGCACGCGCTCGGCGATTTCATCTACATCCTCGACGGCGACATGGAAATGCTGCCGGATTTTCTGTCGGCGGCGCTGGCCTTTCTCGAAGCCCATCCCGAGCTTGCCGGGGTCGGCGGGCGCGTCGTCGAAATGAACACGACCGGACTGGAGTTTGTGGCGCGCGCCGAACGCGAGCGGGCGGCCAAACGGCAGGGCGAGGTTGATCGGCTCGACATGGGCGGGCTTTACCGCCGGGCGGCAATCGAACAGGTCGGCTATTTGTCCAACCGCAATCTGCACAGCTACGAGGAGTTCGATCTGGCGGTGCGCCTGCGCGTCCAGGGCTGGAAATTGTGGCGTCTCGATGTCAACGCAGTTCATCACTACGGGCATGACGTGCCGCCCTATCGGCTGTTGATGCGCAGATGGCGCAGCCGCTATATCTGCGGTCTCGGCGAAATGCTGCGCGCCGCCTGGGGGCAACCGCACCTGTCTCTGGTGCTCTCTAGCGTGCGCGAGCTTCGGCTGTATCTGGCGGTGCTGCTGTGGTGGGCGGGGCTGTTGGCGATCTTGTTTTGGCCAGCGCCGTGGGAGTGGAAGGCGGCTGCCTTTGCAGTGCTGGCTGCAGCACCTTTTTTGCTGATGACCTGGCGCAAGCGCAGTGCCGGCAAGGCGGTTTTTTCGGTCGTGTCCTGGTGTTTTCACACGCTGGGCCTGCTGCGCGGGCTGTTGCTGCCGCAGCGCCCGGCGCGTGCCATTGTCGGCTGCGTGCAGATTCAAAATACCGCCTGAACAAGTGGCGCTGTACGGCGAGGTCAGCCACGAATCGCGTGGCGGCTTGCTATAAAATCAGGAGCTGTTTTCGCCCGTAGATAAAGGGCTTTAGGCCGATTCAGCTCAAGCCGCAGACCCGAATCACCTCGGCGCCGTAGGCTTCGAGCTTCTTCGCGCCGATGCCGCTGATGCCTTCAAGCTCACCCAGATTTTGCGGAGCCCGCTCGGCAATCGACCGCAGCGTCGCGTCGTGAAAGATCACGAAGGCCGGCAGGTTGTGCTCACGTGCCACTTCGGCACGCCATGCCTTGAGCGCAGTCAGGCGCTCGATGGCACCGGCGTTCAGTGTGGCTTCGGCCATGCCCTTGGCGGAGGTTTTGCTGCCGCGCTTTTTGCGCTCGGGTCTGCCAGTCGGCGTCATCTCGCGCAGCAGCACGCGTGACTCGCCCTTGAGCACGGCGCGCGCACCCGGCAGCAGCCGCAGCACGCCGAACGATTCAGCGTCGGCAAACAGCTGGTTTTGCGCGATCAGCTGGCGCAGCACGCCGCGCCACTGCGTCTCGGCCAGGTCCGCGCCAATGCCGAAGGTGCTGAGCTGGTCGTGGCCGTACTGCACGACTTTCTCCGTCGCCTTGCCACGCAAAATGTCCATCAAATGCCCGGCTCCAAAGCTGATGCCGCTGGCCTGCTGGACGCGGTAGATGCAGCTGAGCATCTTGCGCGCGGGCTCGGTTGCGTCCCAGACCGCAGGCGGATTCAAACAGTTATCACAACAGGATATGGCCCCCACGCTTGTCGCTTCGCGTACTGCGCTGCCCCCCGAGGGGGCCGCCCGCCTGTGGCCCGGCAAAGCCGGTTCCACGCCGGGGGCTGGGCTAGAGGGAGCCCCCACGCTCCCCATCTCCTGCCGCTCGCCCGCAAGCTCTTCACCAAAATAGCGGAGCAAGGCCACACGCCGGCACTGCGTGCCCTCGGCCAGACTCAGCAGCGCGTCGAGCTTGCCGCGCATCACCTTCTTGAATTCCTCGCTGGCCGCGTCGCTGGTGTCGATCATGCGGCGCTGGTTCACCACGTCCTGCAGGCCGTAGGCCATCCACGCATCGGCAGGCAAACCATCGCGCCCCGCCCTTCCTGTTTCCTGGTAGTAGCCTTCGATGTTTTTCGGCATGTCGAGGTGCGCGACAAAGCGCACGTCGGGCTTGTCGATGCCCATGCCGAAGGCGATGGTGGCGACCATCACGATGGCGTCTTCGCGCAGGAAGCGGTCTTGCCGCTGCTGGCGCAGCCCCGCGTCAAGCCCGGCGTGATAGGCCAGCGCCTTGATGCCCTGGCC
>JANOOO010000238.1:0-2114 GCA_031421375.1 Polaromonas sp. | reverse complement strand
ACGGCGGCATCGACGATGGCGCGCGTGCTCGGACCCAGGCGCTCGTCCTCGTCGAGGCTGCGCAACTGCGCAATCGCCGCGCCGACATCGAAGCCGGTGTCGCCCAGCGCCGCCTCGATGAGCTGCTGGGCCAGCGTCAATGCCAGCCGGCCGACTGGCTCTTCGGTGTATTCAACGACGACCTGGAAGGTGCCGGCCTCGACCGTTGCCACCGTCTGGCTGAAAGTGACGGGGCAACCTGCCGCTGCCTGCAGCTCGAAGGCCGCGTACTCCAGCACCGTCGCCAGCGAGGCACGGCCGACTTTCGCGGGTGGGCTGAACGGGCCCACGCCGGGGAACAGGTGGCGCAGCCTGGCCTCAAAGCCGGGCAAGTCGCCGATGGCGCACTCGGCCGGCTCGCAGGCGACGATGGTTTCGAGCGCGGTGTGGCGGCTCCACAAATTGGGGCCGCGCAGGGCGCGAATGCGTGAGACTTTCATCGGGCCGCTCCTGGCGTCGGTTTGTGGTTGGGCGTGAAGGCTTCAAGGCCGGCACCCATCAAATTCAGGGGAATGCCCAGCGCCCAGGCCGCGCCGGTCGCGGCGAGCAGCATCGCCTCGGAAAACGCGCTGTCCGAATGGCGCTTGCGCCAGGTCGAGATGCTGGTGAGACCCGGCAAAAAGACTTCACTGGCCCCGGTGGCGAGCACGATGCGGTCTTGCTGGATCGTCAATGCGCGGCCGCCGTTTTTACGGTGTGCAATCAGCGCTGCTGCCCCGGCGTCGGCGCTGTAAAGCAACACTTCGCCATCGCACAGTGGCACCATATCCTGCAAGCCGGCCTCGGCATGCAGCACGGCGGCACCTAGCGGCAAGACCGCATCGACTTGAGCCCGCAGCACGCGAAACAGCTGCTCAGCGCCTTCGATATCAAATTCAGCCAGGCCGTCGCTGCCCAGCAGGTCGGTGACGACGCCGATTTGGCAGCGGTCGTAAGCCAGGCCGTCGCGCAGGATGGAGGCCGCGCTGTTTTCAAACACCGCCGCCTGAACCGTGCGGTTGATGAGCAGGCGTTGACCGGCTTCCCAGTTCGCGCTTGCGGCCGGGTCGATGCAGCGCTGGTCGAGAAAAAGACCCGCTTCGCAAGCCAGCCCGGTGTGGCGACCCGACAGGTGCAGCAGCCAGGCGATCAACCGGGCGATGCCGGTACTGCCTTGAGAGCCCGCGACGCCGACCAGCGGAATGCGCCCGCTGGCTTGCGTCGGCGCGGCTTCCTGGCCATTGTGATTGGCCAGTTCGGGAAACAAATGTGCGCAGATGGCCTGGCCCACCGGGCGGGGCGCACCGGCTGCCGGCTTGAGGTGCATCAACAGGCCCGGCCCAGCGTTGACTTCGACAATCGCGCCGCCCTGGGCTTGCAGTGGCTTTGAGATGTCTTGCGCCACGACATCAATGCCGGCAATGTCGAGCCCCACCACACGCGCCGCCAGTGACACCGCATGGGCGACCTCTGGGTGAACCTCGTCGGTGCAATCGATGGCGACGTTGCCATTGCGCTGGATCAACACCGTGCGGCCGGCGGCGGGCACGGCGGTTGGACTCAGGCCCTGGCGTTCGAGATCGAGCGCGATGGCACCGTCGGTCTCAGTCTCGATCAAACTCAGTGGAGAGGTTTCAGCCAAGCCCCGGCGCGGATCGGTGTTGATCTGGGCATTGACCAGCATGGCGACGGTGGATGTGCCATCGCCCGTGACCCAGGCTGCCTCGCCGCGCGCCGCAGCGACGACCTTGCCGCCGACGACCAGCAAGCGGTGTTCGTTGCCCCGAACAAAGCGCTCGACCATCACCTCGCTGCCATGGCGCGCCGCAAAAGCAAAGGCTTTTTCGATGTCGCCCTGCGTGTGCAAATCAAGCGACACGCCACGCCCGTGGTTGCCGTCGGTCGGCTTGACAACCACAGGCAGGCCGATGTCTTGCGCGGCTTGCCAGGCGGCCTCGGCGCTGGCGACGATCTCGCCCTGGGGCACGGGGACTCCGCAGTTGATGAGCAGGCTTTTGGTCAGGTCTTTGTCGTGGGCGATGCCTTCGGCGATGGCGCTTGATGCGTCGGTTTCGGCGGTCCAGATGCGGCGCTGT
>JANOOO010000237.1:0-3149 GCA_031421375.1 Polaromonas sp. | reverse complement strand
ATAGCGTTTCACCAAGCCATCGGGGCCGTGCGCGACAGCTTGCCCTACGACATCGACGGCGTGGTTTACAAGGTCAACAAGCTGGCCTTGCAAAAGAAGCTCGGCTTTGTCTCGCGCGAGCCGCGCTGGGCTGTGGCGCACAAATACCCGGCGCAAGAGCAACTGACCACCGTGCTGGCCATCGACGTGCAGGTCGGCCGCACCGGCAAGCTGACGCCGGTGGCGAAACTGAGCGCCGTGTTCGTCGGCGGCGTGACGGTGACCAACGCCACGCTGCATAACGAAGACGAAGCGCGCCGCAAGGACGTGCGCGTCGGTGACACCGTGATCGTGCGCCGGGCCGGCGACGTGATTCCCGAAGTGGTTAGCGTGCTGCTTGAAAAGCGCGTCGGCAATGCCCCGCCTTTCACGATGCCGCGCCAGTGCCCGGTCTGCAACTCCGACGCGCTCCGTTTTGAAGGCGAGGCCGACTATCGCTGTAGCGGCGGGCTGTTTTGCGCGGCGCAGCGCAAAGAGGCGATCTTGCATTTCGCGCATCGCCGCGCGGTGGAGGTCGAGGGCCTGGGCGACAAGTTGGTCGAGCAACTGGTCGATGCCGGCATTGTCCGCACGCTACCCGACCTGTACAAGCTCGGTTTTGCAGCGCTGGCGCAACTCGACCGCATGGCCGACAAGTCGGCCAAGAACCTGATCGCGGCGCTGGAAAAGTCGAAGCAGACGACGCTGCCGCGCTTTTTGTTCGGCCTCGGCATTCGCCACGTCGGCGAAGCCACCGCGAAGGCGCTGGCGCTTCACTTCGGCTCGCTCGACGCGGTGATGTCGGCGACGCCTGAGCGGCTGCTCGAAGTCGCCGACGTGGGCCCCGTGGTGGCCACCAGCATTCACACTTTTTTCGGACAGGTACACAACGTCGAGGTGGTGGAACAGTTGCGTGCCTGTGGCTTGACGTGGGAAGAGCGGGAAGAGCGGGAAGAGCGGGAAGGAGGCGATGCTGCCGCCGGGCTGGTGAAACCACTCGCCGGAAAAACCTTCGTCATCACCGGCACGCTGCCTACGCTCGGTCGCGACGAAGCCAAAGACAGGCTGGAAGCGGCGGGTGCCAAGGTGGCCGGGTCGGTCAGCAAGAAGACCGATTACGTCGTGGCTGGAGCCGAGGCTGGCAGCAAGCTGGTCAAGGCGCAAGAGCTTGGCGTGGCGGTGATCGACGAAGCGGGAATGCTGGCGCTGCTGGGTTGATTTTGTTGGGTTGACCTTGCCGGCTTGACCTTGCCGGCTTGACCGCCCCCTGAAGGAGAGTGGCCGTGGCGTTGCGCTGCGGTAGGGGGACGTGCGCAGCGCTGAAAAAGCCCTCAAGAAACGGCTCGTCCCAATCGGCGCGCGGGTTTTACACGGCTTTACATGACTTTTCCGCTTCAGAGTGAAACCGGTTGCGCGGCCAAACGTTAATGAAGGAAGCGCGGATTTATTCAGCGCGGTTCGTGATCACCCGGTATGAAAGGTCTGCGGCGTTGGTTTTCTTGCAAATATCACGATATTTTCTGAAGAAACCGCCTTGGCAAGCCCATCCCAACCCAGGTGCCACGATTCCGCGTGAATAAATCCGTGCTTCCTGAATGACTTCCACAGGAGTTTTTATGCGCTCAATCAAACTTTCTCATGTGTCTCGCACCCTTCGTCTCTCACTGCTCGGCGCGGCTGTTGGCGCAGCCGCGCTGTTGACCGGCTGCGTTATTGCCCCGCTCGGACCGCCCATCGGCGTGTATCGCAGTGGGCCGGTTTATGTTGATCCCGCGCCCGTGGTCATCGTGCCTGGCACGCCACGCGGATATTACGTACCAGGCCACCGGGGTTATCCGTATGGCGGTTATTACGGAAATCGGGGCTATCGAGGCTACCGGGGCGATCACGACGGGCGGTGATTTGGATGGGTTGGTGAGGCTGTTATCTGCCTCTTGAGCAACACGTCCGCGCTGCTTGAATTCGGTTCCCCGGCTGACAGGCAGCCCGATAATCGGGTCATGACCATCCGCGAAATTCTTAAAATGGGCGACGCACGCTTGCTGCGCGTTGCCCAGCCCGTGCCCGCTTTTGACACTGACGCGCTGCACCTGCTCATCACCGACATGTTCGACACCATGCGTGCCGCCAGCGGGGCCGGGCTGGCGGCGCCGCAGATTGGTGTTGATTTGCAACTGGTCATTTTTGGCTCCGACGAGGTCAATCCTCGCTACCCGAATGCACCCGTCGTGCCGCGTACGGTGCTGCTCAATCCGGTGATCGTCCCGTTAGGCGATGACGAAGAAAGCGACTGGGAGGGTTGCCTGTCGGTGCCGGGCCTGCGCGGCATGGTGCCGCGTTTTTCACGCATTCGCTACACCGGCTTTGATCAATACGGCGATGCCATTGACCGCACGGTTGAGGGCTTTCATGCGCGCGTGGTACAGCATGAGTGCGACCACCTGATCGGCACGCTCTACCCGATGCGTATCCGCGATTTTTCGCAGTTTGGTTTTAGCAGCGTGCTGTTTCCGGGCATGGACGCGATTGACGACTGATGCCGGGCCAATGCCGGCCTGCGGCTACCGCACCCGGCTTGCCACCGTGCAGGGCAACGGGGCCGATCTGCAACTGCGTTTGTTGCAGGATAAAAATCAGTATCACGACCCCGACGGCGCTGCCGAGCGCGCCGGTATTCCGCCGGCGGCCTGGCCACTGTTTGGCCTGCTGTGGCCTTCTGGTGAGGTGTTGGCTGGCGTGGTGGCAACGTTCGAGATCGATGGCAAGCGCATTCTGGAACTCGGTTGCGGATTGGGCCTGGCCAGCCTGGTGATTCACCGGCGCGGCGGCGACATCACTGCCAGCGACTGCCACCCGCTGTGTACGCTGTTCCTCGAAGAAAACCTTCGGCTCAACGCCTTGCCCGCGATGAAATATGAAACCGCGAACTGGTCGCGCCTGAACCCGCTGCTTGGCCGCTTCGACCTGATCATCGGCAGCGACGTGCTCTATGACCGGAGTCAGCCCGAGCTGCTTTCGCAGTTCATCGACCGGCACGCCGAGCCGCAAGTTGAGGTCGTGATCGTCGATCCGAATCGCGGCAACCAGGCGAGCTTCAGCCGCAAGATGGGGCTACTTGGCTATGTACACAG
>JANOOO010000236.1:0-3788 GCA_031421375.1 Polaromonas sp. | reverse complement strand
CCTTCAAAAAGGGCGAGGTCGATTTGCTGGTCTGTACCGACGTCGCGGCACGCGGGCTGGACATCAAGGACGTGCCGGCCGTTTTCAATTTCGACGTGCCCTTCAACGCCGAGGACTACGTTCACCGCATCGGCCGCACTGGCCGCGCGGGCTTGTCGGGTCTGGCCGTGAGTTTTGTTGCCAGCAGCGACCAGCGCCTGGTTGCCGATATTGAAAGACTGATCAAAACGAAGATTGAAATCGAGCCGCTGGAGTTTGACGAAGACCGGCCACGCATCAGCGAGCAAGGCCGTATCAACGACGGCCGGCGCATGTACCACGAGGGTGCGGGCGAAGAAGGGGCGATGGCCGAGTCGCGTGGCATTGAGGCGGCCCGCCCGCCGCGCCAGGACCGGGCTGAACAACGTCCCGAACAGCGGCCCGAGCGCCGCGAACGCCGCGAGCATTTGCCGCACCGGCAGGCGCACCTGCCGCGTGACCCGTTTTTTGACTTGCCTTATGAGCCCAGCGCCGCAGCCGATGCCCAGCCGGGCTGGGAGGCAGCCGCCAGGACAGCGCCCGCGCGCAGCGGTGTCTCAGCCAATATCAAGCCCAAGAAAAAGGTCGCTGCGCTGTTCAAGACGGCCGCCTGAATTTGCCTGCCTGCCATGGGCGGGCTACCCTCGCTTCATCGGCCTGAGCCTACGGCGGCGTCAGCCCGCGCCTGCTTAAGCGCCTGATCGGCTGACGCTACGCTGATGAGATGAGTGACACACTGGGCCAGCGCCCCGCCCCCTTTGCTGCCGGGCTGATCTGGCGAGCCAAACGGGTGCTGCGCCCGATCTGGCGCGCCATTCATCAATGGATAGACGCCGATGGCCTGCGCATGAGCGCTGCGATGTCGTTCTACGGCATCTTGAGTCTTGCGCCCCTGCTGGTGTTGCTGGTCGCGGTGCTCGGCTGGTGGCTCGACAAAAGCTATCTTGAAACCAATCTGATTGGCACCATCCAGGGCGTGGTCGGCGAGCAGGGCGCGCTGCTGCTGCAGGGCGCGTTGCGCAGCGCGCAGCAGCCATCGGAAGGCATCACGGCATCGGTGCTGGCCTTCGCCTTGCTGCTGTCGGGCGCGACCGGCGTTTTTGCCGAGCTGCAAGACGCCTTTGAGCGCGTCTGGCGACAGGGCAGCGGTGAAGCGCCCAAACAAAATTGGTGGCATGGCGCGTCGCTTCGGCTGCGCGGGGTAGCCTACATTTTGGCTTTCGGTTTGTTGCTGCTGATGTCGCTGGTGATCTCGACTTTTCTCAACATGTTTTCAAGCTGGGCCGGCAACTATGTGGCCATCGAGCGCATCGGTTTCGCCATTAACGAACTTGTGTCATTCGGCTTTTCAGTCGCGCTTTTCGTCGCCTTGATGCGCATGAGCAAAGGCCCCAAACCCGCCTTGCGTTACCTGGTGCGCGGTGCGGCTGTCGGGGCTTTGTTCTTCGCAATTGGCAAACACCTGATGGCCTACTACCTGTCCACAGCGGCGGTGGTGTCGGCCTACGGCGCAGCCGGATCGCTGGTGGTGATTTTGATCTGGATTTACTTCACGTCTGGCGTGCTGCTGCTGTCAGCCAGCGTGGCGCGCGCCTGGCATGACGAGTCGCAGCGGCGGCGCGCCGAAGCATCGGTACCGACCGAAGCCTGACTTGATCTGCCGCGCGCGCGATCACTTCGTGTCACTCCGGCGGGTTGCCGCGCTGCTCATCGCAGCCGACGCTGATCAATTCAAATTCACCAGCATGCGGGCCCAGTCTGGCTGCACTTAGGCGGTTGCCCCAGACGCAGCCGGTGTCCATCGCCAGTGCCTGGCTGCGCTGCCAGATGGCCGGGTCAGGCAGTGCGCCCGGCGTGGCCAGAGCCGACCAGTGGCCAAACGCCATCGGCTGGCCGTGCGTGGCCCGACCGGGCACGTCGAACCACGGCAAGAAGCCCGGTGGAGCCGAGTCGATACCGGACTTCGCTGCGAACTCCATCTCGCCTGCAGCCGTGCAAAAGCGCAATCGTGTCAGCGCATTGACGATGACGCGCAAGCGGTCGGCCCCGTGCAGCGCATCGCTCCACTGGCGTGGCTCGTCGCCGTACATGTCAGCCAGAAAATGCTTGAAGTCGTTCTGGCGCAGTGCCTGCTCCACTTCACCGGCCAGCGACAGGGTTTGCGCCGCGCTCCACGTTGGCAGCACGCCCGCATGCACCATCAGCCAGCCGCTGTGGGTGATGGCCAGCGGGCAGTGACGCAGCCAGTCGAGCAAGCTGTCTCGGTCTGGTGCAGTCAGAATTTCTTCGAGCGTGTCTTTGCGGCTCAGTGGACGAATGCCCTGTGCAACAGCCAGCAGGTGGAGGTCATGGTTGGCAAGCAAACTCTGCGCCGCCCCTTCAAGTGCGTGTACCCGGCGTAGCACGGCCAGCGAATCCGGCCCGCGGTTGACCAGGTCGCCGAGCAGGATCAGCGTGTCGCGGCTGGCAGAGAAACCGATTTTTTGCAGCAGCCGTTCGAAGGGCAGCGCGCAACCCTGCAGGTCGCCAATACAGTAAAGTGACATCGCGGTATTTTGCCGCCTGCTCCACATTTTTTAAGACTCAATGGACTTTTTGCTAATCGCCTTTTTGACGCTTCTCAATGGGGTTTTTGCAATGTCCGAGCTGGCGCTGGCGTCAAGCCGCAAGGCCAGGCTGGCGTCGATGGCCGAGGGCGGCGACAAAGGGGCCAAGGCGGCACTCGGTCTGCTCGACAACCCGACGCAATTTTTATCGTCAGTGCAGGTCGGCATCACGTCCATCGGCATGCTCAACGGCATCATCGGCGAGGCTGCTTTCAGTGACGATCTGGCGGCGCTGATTCTCACGCTTGGCGTGCCCCCGCGTGCCGCTGAAATAACGGCAACGGCGCTGGTCGTCACCATTATCACCTTCATCACCATTGTTTTTGGCGAGCTGGTGCCCAAACGCATCGGCCAGCTCTACCCTGAAACGGTGGCGCGGCTGGTGGCCCGGCCGATGATGTGGGTTGCAACCGGGACCAAGCCGTTCGTGCGGCTGCTGTCGTTCAGCACGCACGCGATGCTCAAACTTTTGCGCGTTGACACCAAGGGCGACCGCGCCGTCACCGAAGAAGAAATTACTGCCAGCCTCGAAGAGGGCGTTGATGCCGGCTTGATTGAAGAGCACGAGCACCAGATGGTGCAAAACGTTTTTCTGCTCGACGACCGCCAGCTCCCCTCGCTCATGCTGCCGCGCTCGGAGATTGAGTGGCTCGATGCGTCTGACACCCTGGCTGAAGCCTTCGTCAAAGCGGGTACCACCGGCCATTCGTGGTATCCGGTTTGCCGGGGTGGACTGGACCATGTGATTGGCGTCGTCAACGTGTCAAGGCTGCTGGCCCTGCGCAGTCATCTTGAGCCTGCGGAAGGTGAATCTACCGTTGCTGACCGCGTGGGCGCGCACGCCGTGCCGGCCGTGTTCATTCCTGAAACACTCACCGGCATGGAGCTGCTTGAGCAGTTTCGCGCCCGCTCGACGCGCATCGTTTTCGTGGTTGACGAGTACGGCGTGGTGCAGGGCATGATGACGCCGATGGACATGCTGGAGGCCATCACCGGCGAGTTGCAGCCCGGCGCGCAAATAGATGCCTGGGCGACGAAGCGCGAAGACGGCAGCTGGCTGATCGACGGCGTGATGCCGGTGGCAGAACTGAAGGCGCGGCTTGAAATCAAGGAGTTGCCCGAGCAGAACAAGGGCCGCTACAACACCGTCGCCGGCCTGCTGCA